>QHZM01000196.1 GCA_003224665.1 Acidobacteriota bacterium | reverse complement strand
CCAACACGTGGTATCGCCTCAAGCTGCGCGTGGAAAACACCTCTGACGGCAAGACACGCATTCGTGGCAAAGCCTGGCCGACCGGCGATCCCGAGCCGGAGGGCTGGGTCATCGACCGCACCGATCCGATTCCAAACAAACAGGGCAGCCCCGGCCTCTTCGCTGATGCCCAGTTTGGGGTTTATTTCGATAACCTCAAAGTGGCGCCAAATCAATGAAACGCATTATCTTGCTCTCCACGGTTTGTCTGTTTATTTCTTTCTGGCTGTTGTTCGCCTCCGATCCCGGCACCAGCGATTGGCCGATGTGGGGCGGGACGCCCGACCGCAACATGGTCTCGCTGATGAAAGGCATACCCACCGCCTGGGATATCAAGACAAAGAAGAACGTGAAGTGGATGGCGCAGCTCGGCTCGCAGAGCTACGGGAATCCGGTCGTGTCGGGCGGCCAGGTCTATGCCGGAACCAACAACGAGCTCGTGCGGAACCCCAAAGAGGGTGGCGACCGCGGCGTCCTGATGTGCTTCCGCGAATCGGACGGGAAATTCCTCTGGCAGCACACCAACGAGAAGCTGCCTGTAGGCCGCGCCAACGACTGGCCGTACCAGGGCGTCTGCTCCTCGCCGCTGGTCGAAGGGGACCGTCTCTACTACGTGTCGAACCGATGCGAGCTCGTATGCCTGGAGACTCACGGCGACGGCGACGGCAACGCGAAGGTCATCTGGAAGTTTGACATGATCGAGGAGGTGGGCTCGTCGCCGCACAACATGTCGAACTCGTCGCCGGTTTCCTACGGCGACCTGATCTTTGTCGGCACCGCCAACGGCCAGGATGAGAGCCACGTGCACGTTCCCTCGCCGCGGGCGCCGTCCATGGTGGCGGTGAATAAGAAGACCGGCAAGCTCGCCTGGGAAGTGAACAACGTGGGCGAGCGGATCCTGCACGGGCAATGGTCTTCGCCCTCGGTCGGCAAGGTCGGGGACGTGGTGCAGGTGGTGATGGGCGAGGGGGACGGCTGGGCGCGCGGCTATGAGGCGCTAACCGGCAAGAAGCTCTGGGAATTCGACCTGAACCCGAAGGATTCGGTTTGGCCAAAGACGCGCAATGAGGTGATCTCGACACCGGTGATCTGGGAGAACAAGGTGTTCATTGCCAACGGGCAGGACCCAGAGCACGGTGAGGGAGTCGGGCACCTCTACGCGATTGACGCGACCAAGCGCGGCGACATCACTGATCTTGGCCGCCTCTGGCATTACGACAAAATCCGCCGCTCGATTTCGACCGGCGCCATCTACAACGGGCTGCTGTTCTATGCCGACTTCAGCGGCTTCCTGCACTGCTTGGACGTGAACACCGGCAAGCCGTACTGGACACATGACCTGCTGTCGGCCGTCTGGGGGTCGCCGATGGTGATCAGCGGGAAGGTCTACCTGGGCGACGAGGACGGCGACGTGGTGGTGCTGGAGGCGACCAAGGAGAAAAAGCTAATCACGGCGATGAACATGGGCAGTTCGGTCTACGCGACGGCGGTGCCTGCCAACGGCACGCTCTTCATCATGAACCGCAATCAGCTCTGGGCGCTGTCGGAGACCAAGTAGTGTACAGGCATTCGAAAAAAGCAGCCTCACGCCAGGATGCCCGGTACGCCAACAAAAGCTTGCTTGATTTCTTTGCGTTTTCGGCGCCTTCGCGTGAGACGTTCCGGTCGGTTTGACCATGGGGCCGTTCGACTTCCAGATCCGCACGCGGGTCGTGTTCGGCGAAGGCAGATTCGAGGAGTTGGGTGCGCTGGCCCGCGAGCTGGGCTTCGTGCGCACGCTGGTGGTCGCGGACCGTGGCCTCGTGGCGGCGGGCTATGTGGCGCGCGCCGTTGAGCGACTGACGAGTGCCGGCGTGCAGGCCTTCGCGTTCCACGACTTCGAGGCGAATCCGGACACGGCGATGGTCGAGGCGGGGCGAGTGTTCGCGGCCGCTTGCGGTGTGGACTCGATCATCGGGCTCGGCGGCGGCAGCTCGCTCGACTGCGCCAAAGGCATCAACTTCGTACTTACCAACGGCGGCGCCATGCGCGATTACGCGGGATACGGCAAGGCCGCGCGACCGATGCTGCCGATGATCGCAGTTCCGACCACGGCCGGCACGGGCAGCGAAGCGCAATGCTACGCGCTGATTTCCGATGCTGGGACGCACGTGAAAATGGCCTGCGGAGATCCGAAGGCGGCGTTTCGCGTGGCCATTCTCGATCCGCTGCTGACGCGGTCGCAGCCGCGCCAGGTGACCGCGGCCACCGGCTACGACGCAATCTCGCACGCTGTGGAGAGCTACGTGACCACGCGCCGCAACGCCGCGTCCCAGTGCTTCGCGAGTGAGGCGTGGCGGCTCCTGGCGGCGAATTACGAGCGGGTGCTGCGCGATCCGGATGACATCGAGGCGCGCGGTGCGATGCAGCTCGGCGCGCATCTGGCCGGCATCGCCATCGAACATTCAATGCTCGGTGCGACGCACGCGTGCGCCAATCCGCTCACGGCGCACTACGGCGTTACGCATGGCTTGGCCATTGCCACGCTGCTGCCGCACGTCGTGCGGTGGAACCACCCAGCGGCAGGCGAACTGTATCGCGAACTCGACGGTGGCGATCTCGGACATCGGCTGGCGCGGATGGCGGAAATGGCGGATCTGTCCGTCCGGCTGCGGGAGCAGGGCGTATCGAGAGAGGCCCTGCCCGCTTTGGCCGAAGAAGCCGCCACCCAGTGGACCGGACGGTTCAATCCGAGGCCGTTCGACGCCGCCGGCGCCGTGGAGATATACGAATGGGCGTATTGAATCCGCCGTAATCGATTCCCCAGGCTGGGCGTCTTATCTAACTGTGGACGGTACGCGGCTCAAAAGACTCGAGATCGGGCCGAAACCGTTCGAAACAGGTAGTTTGGTATACTTGTTGCTGTTCGGGAACCCGAAATGAAACTCCCGCTTACAGGGTCAGCGAAGCCAGCGCCGAAAGACGTGTCTCTCGAGGAAGAGACCACAGTCGGCAACTATTTCATTTCCAACTATCCTCCGTACTCTTTCTGGACTCCGGATCACTTGAGCGAAGCCCATACCGCTTTGGAGCGCCCACCGGCTCCAGGAACCGCCTTGGGAGTTTACCTCCACATTCCCTTTTGCCGGAAGCGGTGCCATTTCTGCTACTTCAAGGTCTATACGGACAAAGATGCGAGCGAGATTGAACGTTACCTCGACGCTACCATCCAGGAGCTGACGCTTTACTCTCAGAAGCCTTTCATTGGGGGCAGGAAGCCGAGATTCGTTTACTTTGGAGGCGGAACCCCCTCCTACATCTCCTCCCGCCAACTCAGCCGGCTCGTGAATGCCATGAAGAGGCTGCTGCCTTGGGATGAGGCCGAGGAGATCACTTTTGAGTGCGAGCCCGGAACCCTGACGGAAGGCAAGCTCAGAGTCATCCAAGAGTTGGGGGTCACCCGCCTCAGTTTGGGTATCGAGAACTTCGATGACCATGTCCTCGAAATCAACGGGCGCGCTCACGACGCAAAGGACATCGACCGCTCGTATGCTTTTGCCCGCTCCATCGGATTCCCGCAGATCAATATCGATCTGATCGCCGGGATGATAGGGGAGACCACCAACAACTGGCGGGAATGCGTTCGCAAGACCCTACTGTTAGCTCCCGACAGCGTCACCATCTACCAGATGGAAATTCCTTACAATACGACCATCTTCAAGGAAATGAGGACGGATGGAAAGACCGTCGCGCCCGTGGCCGACTGGAGAACCAAGCGCGAGTGGGTCAGTTACGCTTTCTCGGAGTTGGAAAAGGCCAGCTACAGCATTACCAGCGCCTACACAGCGGTCAAGGATCCAGGGCGGACCCGTTTTCTTTACCGGGACCTCTTGTGGACCGGTGCGGACATGATCGGCCTCGGGGTGGCCTCCTTTTCACACGTCGGCGGGACCCACTTTCAAAATGAGAGCGATTTCGGACCCTATATCACCAAATTGCTCCAAGGGATGCTTCCAATTTACCGCGCGTTGACGCCGACCCAGGAAGAGCGCATGATTCGGGAACTCATTCTTCAAATGAAGCTGGGGCATGTTCACAGAGCTTACTTCCAGGGCAAGTTCGGGGTCGATATTCAACAGCGATTTGCCGGCTCCCTGAGCGAGCTGCAGGATCGAGGCTTTCTGGCGCTCGATGAAAACAGTTTGCGGCTGAACCGCGACGGCTTGTTGCAGGTCGACAGGCTGCTCCATGGGTTCTTCCTGCCGCAACATCGCAACGCGCGGTATACGTGACGGTCTTGCTGCCCTACAGCGATACTTCCAACCGGGAGACGGTTCGTGCACGGGAATAATCTCTATGACGCAATCGTGATCGGAGGCGGGCCGGCCGGCTCGACGGCGGCGACGGTCCTGGCGAGTAAAGGCCGCCGCGTCGTGCTGCTCGAAAAGGAAAAGTTTCCCCGTTATCACATTGGCGAGTCGTTGCTCCCCTATACCTACTTCCCTCTCCAGCGTATTGGGCTCATCGACCGGATGAAGGCTTCTCATTTCCCAAAGAAATTCAGCGTCCAGTTCGTCAGCAGCGACGGGCGGGCATCTCAGCCCTTTTATTTCTTCACACCCTTGAAACATGAAGCCGCCGCCACGTGGCAGGTCCTGCGCAGCGAGTTCGACCAGATGCTCCTCGACAACGCCCGCGCCCAGGGCGCTGAAGTCCGGGAGGAGACCATGGTCCGGCAGATGATCCAGGAGAACGGCGCCGTCACCGGAGTGAGAGCCGTCGGCAAGAACGGCGAGACGCTCGAATTCCACGCGCCGATAACCATCGACGCCAGTGGACGAGATGCCTTCGCGGTGACGCGTAACGGGTGGAAAGTGCGCGATCCGTACTTGAACAAAATCGCCGTCTGGACCTACTATCAGGGAGCGCTGCGCGACCCAGGAGTCGATGAGGGCGCCACCACCATTGCTTACCTCCCCCACAAGGGCTGGTTCTGGTATATTCCGCTCCCTGAAGATATCGTCAGTGTGGGCGCTGTTGCCGAAAAGACCTACCTCTACAACGGCACGCGAGACCTTGCATCAATTTTTCATCACGAGGTGGCAATAAACGTCTGGGTCCAGCAGCACCTGGCGCCCGGCCGGCAGACCGGGCCGTATCGGGTCACGGGAGAGTATTCCTATCGTTCCCGCTATTGCGCCGCCGATGGATTGGTCCTGATCGGAGACGCCTTTGCCTTTCTCGATCCCGTTTTTTCTTCCGGGGTCTTCCTGGCGCTGCGCAGCGGCGAGCTCGCCGCCGACGCCGTCGACGCTGCCCTCACCACCGGCAACGTTTCCGCATCACAGTTCAGCGATTACGGAGCGCAGATGCGCAAAGGCATC
Source organism: Acidobacteriota bacterium (assembly GCA_003224665.1). Classification (GTDB taxonomy): domain Bacteria; phylum Acidobacteriota; class Terriglobia; order UBA7540; family UBA7540; genus QHZM01. Next base: position 6,421 of record QHZM01000196.1, on the reverse strand, counting down.
GAGGCCATGCGGAAATTGGTCTACACCTTTTACGACCTCGAGTTCAGCTTTCGGAAATTTGTGGATCATTACCCGCATCTCCACGGTGATCTGACGGACTGCCTGATGGGCAACTTGTTTCGCGACTTTGACCCGCTGTTCGAGGCGGTGGCGAAATTTGCAGCCGTCCCGGAGCCGCTGGAGCATGGCAGCCCGTTGATCGAAGGGCGATGAAGCGTGGCCTGCGAATTCAAGCTGACGCGCCAAGTGGAGTTTTCCGATACCGATATGGCTGGTATCATGCATTTTTCGAACTTCTTTCGATTCATGGAGGCGGTCGAACACGCGTTTTTTCGGTCACTGGGTACCTCGATTCACGCCGCGGGTAGCGAGCTGGGCTGGCCGCGGGTGCACGCGGACTGCGACTTCAAGGATCCCCTGCGGTTCGAGGACCTGGTTGAAATCCGCCTCCTCGTGCGCGAGAAGAGGAAGAAAAGTATTGTCTATACCTTTATCTTCCGAAAGTTGAACGTGCAGCCCGCCCGAGAAGTCGCGCGAGGAACGCTGGCGGTCTCCTGCGTGAAGCGCGACAAGCGCGGGGGCAAGATGAAGGGTATTCCGATACCAAAGGCCATTGCAGACGAGATTGAAGTTGCGCCGGGAGAACTTTTCGATTCGCGCCTCTAACCACTCTGGTTTCCCCGATCGCAGCAGCGTTGAGGCGCACCAGCTAGCGAAACTTCGCGCGCTTCTTGCGGCGTTGCTGCCGAACAATCCCTTTTGTTCCGGCAAATTTCGGGCCGCCGGTTTCCACCTAAACCTCGGACGTCTGGAAGAGTTTTTTGAGCGCGTGCCGTTTACTCTCAAACAGGAACGGGTCCACGATCTCCAGGGTGCCGGGTTCACACTCGTGTGTACGCTCCTGGCCCGGCTCGGGTGACGAAGGCGCCGTATGAAGATCGTTGCGTTCACCGCCGGCGCCGGGCCGATGTATTGCGGAAGCTGCATCCGCGACAACGCGCTGGCGGCGGAGATCAAAAACCAGGGCCACGATATCACCCTGCTGCCCATCTATACCCCGACACTGACCGACGAGCCGAACGTCAGCGAGCACAAAGTATTTTGTGGCGGCATCAGCGTGTATCTCGAGCAGCATTGGGCCCTCTTCCGCAAGACCCCCTGGCTGCTGGACCGGCTGTGGGATTCGCCGTGGGCGCTCAAGCTTGCCTCGCGGCGCTCGATCGCAGTCAACCCGCGCCTCTTGGGTGAGCTGACGGTTTCCATGCTGCGCGGCGAGGAGGGTTTTCAGCGCAAGGAAATCCGCAAGCTGACAAGCTGGCTGCGCAGCGAGGCGCCGCCCGATATCGTGACGCTGCCGAACTCGCTGTTGATCGGGCTGGCGCGACCGATCCGGGAGGCCGTGGGCCGGCCGGTATGCTGCACGCTTCAGGGCGAAGACCTCTTTCTCAGCCAGCTTCAGGAACCGTATCGAACGAGGTCGCTGGAGTTGATTCGGGCCAACATCACGCACGTGGACGGCTTCGCGGCGGTCAGCGAATACTACGCGGAGTTCATGTGCCGTTACCTCGGCATCCCCGGCCACAAGATGCACGTCGTGCCGCTTGGCATCAGCCTTCAGGGCTATGATCCCGCTCTGCGGTTCCGCAGCAACTGTTTCACGGTCGGATACTTCGCGCGGGTCGCGCCGGAGAAGGGCCTGCACATCCTGGCCGAGACCTACATCCGGCTGCGGCGCGAGACCGAATTTTCCGGCGCCACGCTGGAGGTCGCCGGCTACCTGGCGCCCGAACACCGCGAATACCTCCGCGGCATCGAACGCAAGATGAAGGACGCCGGCATGGAACACGAGTTCTGCTATCGGGGGGTACTCGACCGGCAGCGCAAAATCGATTTCCTCCGGAACCTCGACGTCCTGTGCGTCCCGGGCACCTACGACGAACCGAAGGGGATCTTCCTGTTGGAGGCGATGGCGAACGGAGTCCCTGTCGTCGAGCCGCGGCGCGGAGCATTTCCCGAGATCCTCCAGAAGACAGGCGGCGGAATCCTTGTGGAACCGGACGACACGGCCAGCCTGGCCCAGGGAATCCTCTCGCTGTGGAAGGACCCTGCGCTCTCGGAGGAGCTTGGCAAGCGAGGCGCGCAGGGAGTCCGCGAGCACTATAGTGCCTCGCGGATGGCCGCGCGGGCACTCGAGGTGTACGCCAGCATCGCTGCCACGCGCGTGTATGCTTGAAGTCTCCAAAGTCGCCAAGGAGTACCCAACGCCCCGCGGGCCGCTGACGGTTCTTTCCGGCATCTCCCTTTCCTTGAAGCGCGGCGACGCTGTGGCCATCATGGGCCCTTCGGGATCCGGCAAGAGCACGCTGCTTTACATCCTCGGCGCGCTGGAACTGCCGACGGCCGGCACGGTGACGCTGGACGGACGCAATCCCTACCAGTTGGCAGAGAAGGAACTAGCGGCGTTCCGAAACCATTCGATCGGCTTCATATTTCAGGACCATTGCCTTCTACCGCAGTGCTCGGTGCTCGAAAACGTGCTAATTCCGACGCTGGTCGCGAACGATCATGCCGGCTACACCGCGCGCGCCCGCGAGCTGCTCCACCAGGTGGGGCTGAGCGACCGGCTGGACCATCGCCCCGCCGAGCTTTCGGGCGGCGAGAAACAGCGCGTGGCGCTGGCGCGCGCCATGATCCGGAAGCCGCTTCTGCTGCTGTGCGACGAGCCGACGGGCAACCTCGACCAGGAGTCCGCCGATGTGGTGGCTTCTCTGCTCTTCGAGCTGCACCAACGGCAGGAGACCATCCTGGTGGTGGTGACCCACAGCGCGGAGCTGGCCTCCAGGTTCCCCGTCCGGTACCAATTGCGTCATGCGAACCTCCACCCTGCTGGCGCGTAATCTCACGTGGTATTGGCGGACGAACCTGGCCGTGCTGCTGGGGGTCTCGACCGCGGTCGGCGTGCTCGGCGGCGCGCTACTGGTGGGTGATTCGGTCCGCTCGAGCCTCCGGGACTTGGTGCTGGCGCGGCTGGGCAACGCGGATTTCGTCATCATGCGCAACGGCTTCTTCCGTGAGGAGCTGGCCTCGCCCTTCGGGTCTGCATGCCCCTTGATCGCGGTCGACGGCGTCGTTGCGCACGACCCGAGCGGCCGGCGGGCATCGGGTGTGCAGGTCTACGGCGTCGACGAGCGCTTCTGGGAATTTCAGGCCGAGCCCGGCGAGCCGCCTCGGGACCAGCAGACGCTGTTGAGCGCCGCGCTCGAGCGCGAACTGGGCGGCAAGGCAGGCGACGCCATCCTGGTCCGTGTGGAGAAACCTTCCGCGATTCCACTCGAGTCATTGCACGGCCGCAAGGAAGATGTGGGGAAGACCATTCGGCTCACTGAGACTGAGGCTGCCTTCCGCGAGTTCTCGTTGCGACCGCAGCAAGGTGACGTCCGCGCTGTGCTGGTCCCGCTGAGCCGCCTCCAGCGGGAGCTGGATCAGCGAGGCAAGGTCAACACCCTCCTTGTGGCCAACGGACTAGCAAGCCGCGGTCTCGTCGAACGCACCTTGAAGGACCGCTACACGCTCGAAGACCTCGGCCTCCGGCTGCGCGTTTTGGAGAAGCAGCGCTGCCTTTCCCTCGAAACCGACAGCGCCCTTCTCAGCGACGCTCTGGCCGAGACCGCGTCGGCGACCGCGAAGTCACTGGGTCTGCGCACGGAACTGGTGCTGACATACCTCGCGAACAGCATCCGCGTCGGCGGGCGCGAGATTCCCTATTCCGTGGTAACGGCGCTCGACTCCCCGCCCGCGCCGGCGGAAGACGGCGGCATCACCCTCAACCAGTGGGCCGCCCGTGAGCTGCGGGCAAAGCCGGGCGACGCGATGTCGCTTGACTACTACGTCTGGAAATCGGACGGTCGTCTGCATACCGACAGTGCACAGTTTCGTCTGGCGCAGGTGGTCCCGCTCGAAGGCGCGGCGGCGGACCGTGACTTTGCGCCGAAGTATCCGGGGATTACGGAGTCCGAGAGCCTGCACGACTGGGATCCGCCGTTTCCGCTCGACTTGCGCCGCGTCCGACCGATCGACGAGCAATACTGGAAGCATTACCGGACGACGCCGAAGGCGTTCGTCCCGCTCGCGAGAGGCCAGCAGCTCTGGGGCACGCGTTTCGGCCGGCTCACGTCGATCCGCATCTTTCCACCGTCCGAAGCCTATGGTGACGCTCTTCGGGCGGCTCTCGACCCCGCCCAAATGGGCCTCACGGTCGTCGCCGTAAAGGCCCAGGGTCTCGAAGCAGCGCGCGGCGCCACCGATTTCGGCGAGTACTTCCTCTACTTCAGTTTCTTCCTGATGGTCTCGGCCCTCTTGCTAACGGGGCTGTTCTTCAAGCTGGGAGTCGAGCAACGTATGCGCGAGATCGGCGTGCTCCGCGCGCTCGGCTTTTCGATTTCCAAGCTCCGCGCTGTATTTCTGCTCGAAGGCGCGGCGCTCGCGGCACCCGGAGCCGTGGTGGGGGCGGGGGCCGCGCTTGCCTATGGCGGGCTCATCATGCACGGACTGCGAACCTGGTGGATTGATGCGGTGGGCAGCAGGCTGCTCTCGCTTCACGCCTCGAGTGCATCGCTGGCGATGGGCGCAGCGGCCGGAATGGTAACCGGCCTGGGCTCGATCGCGTGGACCCTGCGAGGCCTCCAGCCGGTGACGCCGCGCGGCCTGCTGGCAGGCGTCGAAAAGCGCTACTCCGGAAGACGGTCGTTGCTCATCGGAGCTATCACCGCTGTCATCGCACTTGCACTGCTCGCGGCCGGGCTCGTCCGCAAACTGGACCAAACCGCCGAATTCTTCGGTGCGGGCACGCTGTTGCTGATCGCCGCCCTCTGTTTCGAGTCCTCTTGGCTCAATTCGCATTCTTTGGCTGCCATCAGCGGTCAAATCAGCCTGGGCCTTCGCAGCGCGACCTGCCGCCCGGGCCGCAGCATCCTGTGCATCGCCCTGATCGCCTCGGCGACGTTTCTCATCGTTTCCCTCGATGCCTTTCGCCGCGACGACGCATCCGCGGGCACGGGAGGCTTCCCGCTCATGGCCGAGTCGGTCCTGCCGTTGATTCACGATCCGAACACTGCCGCCGGCCGCGACGCCCTGAACATCCCGCCCCTCGAAGGGGTCGAGTTCGTCCCCTTCCGCTTGCGACCCGGAGATGACGCCAGTTGTCTGAATCTCTACCAGCCGCGCCATCCGCGGATTCTGGCGCCTCCCGCGGCCTTTCTCCGCAGCGCTCGGTTCCAATTCCAGGATTCGGTGGCCCGGGCGGCAAATCCCTGGCTCCTGCTTGAATCGGAGCCGGCCGACGGCGTCATCCCGGCCATCGCCGACGCCAACTCCATGACCTATGCGCTGCACCTGAAACTCGGCGAGGAGTTCGTGCTGGACCAAACGCGTTTCCGGATCGTCGCGGCATTGCAGGACAGCCTTTTTCAAGGCGAGCTGCTGATCTCGGAGAAGAATTTCCTGCGCCTGTTTCCGGACGTCGAAGGCTACCGTTTCTTCCTGCTGAACGTTCCGCCGACGAGAGCGCACGAGCTGACGGGAGTGGTGGAGGGGGCGCTCGCCGATTACGGATTCGATATCCAGCCGACGGAAGCGCGCCTGGCGAGCTTCCACAACGTGGAGAACACGTACCTTTCCACATTCCGCAGTTTGGGCGCGCTCGGCCTGGTGCTGGGCACCGTGGGACTCGGCGCTATCCTGCTGCGCAATGTGCTCGAGCGGCGGCGGGAACTGGCGCTGCTGCGCGCGGTCGGATACCGCCCGCAGCATCTGGCCGTGATGGTGCTGGCCGAGAACATGCTCCTCCTACTGCTCGGCCTGATCACGGGCACGGCCTGCGCGCTGCTCGCCATCGCCCCGGCGGTTTCGCTGCGCGGCGGTCACCTGCCGGTCGCGTCGCTGAGCCTGCTGCTGGCCGCCGTCCTCGTGACCGGAATCACCGCCTCGCTCGCCGCCACTGCCACGGCTCTGCGGTCCCCGTTGCTCGCGGCCCTGAGATCGGAGTAGACTTCGAGAAACATGTTTTCTCACAAAGCAATTTGCCTCGCGATTTGCCTCGCCGGTTTTCTCGTCGTCGCCGCGGCGCAGGATTGGCCACAGTGGCGCGGCCCCAACCGCGACGGCATCGCCAACGGCTTCTCCGAGCCCAAAGCGTGGCCGGAAAAGCTCACGCTGAAGTGGAAGGTGAACGTCGGCGAGGGACATTCGTCTCCAGTGGTGGCCGGCGGCAAAATCTACTTGCACACGCGGCAAGGCGAGCACGAAGTGGTCTCATGCCTGCGGCCGGAAGCCGCGCAGGTGATCTGGCAGGAAAGCTATGCCGCCCCCTACACCGTGAACTCTGCGGCGGTCCGCCACGGTAAGGGAGTGAAATCGACTCCCG
>QHZM01000315.1 GCA_003224665.1 Acidobacteriota bacterium | reverse complement strand
GCCTGGCCATGGCCACCATGGACATCATCCAGTACGCGGGCGGGGCGCCGGCGAACTTCCTCGACGTCGGCGGAGGCGCGAACGAACAGCAAGTCCGCCAAGGGTTCGAAATTATTCTGAGCGACTCGCACGTCCGCGCCGTCCTCATCAATATTTTCGGCGGAATCATGCGCTGCGACATCGTCGCGAGCGGAGTCGTCGCCGCCGCCAGGAGCCTCGGGATCAAAGTGCCGGTCGTCGTGCGACTCGAAGGGACGAACATGGAACTCGGTCACAAAATTCTGCGGGAATCGGGACTGAATTTCACCGTCGCCGCAGGAATGAAGGACGCGGCGGAAAAAGTCGTGGCGCTGGCCCGCGCGTCTGAAACCGCGCCGCCTCCTCCGTAAGGTGCCATCGAGCGCGGCACCGCCGGACCATCCGGACGGATCCAGAGCCGTTATCACCGAAGCCGATGTCAATCCTTGTTGACGAGAACACGCGCCTGCTGGTCCAGGGCCTCACCGGACGCGAGGGCATGTTTCACGCCCAGCAGGCTCTTGCCTATGGCACCAGGGTCGTGGCCGGAGTAACACCGGGCAAAGGCGGGACGTTTGTGATCGCCGAAAACGGGGGAAGCCGAATTCCCGTATTCAATACCGTCCGCGAGGCGGTGGAAAAAACGGGCGCCAACGCCTCAGTGATCTTCGTTCCCCCGCCGTTCGCCGCCGACGCCATCATGGAAGCAGCCGACGCGGGCCTTCCCCTCGTGGTGGCCATCACCGAAGGTATTCCCACCCTCGACATGGTGCGCGTGAAGCAGTTCCTCGCCGGCAAGAATACCGGCCTGATCGGTCCGAACTGCCCTGGTATTATATCCCCGGGTAAATGCAAGGTAGGAATTATGCCGGCACGGATTCACCGGCAAGGCCGGATCGGCGTCGTTTCAAGGAGCGGCACGCTCACTTACGAAGCAGTGGGGCAGTTGACCGCGCTCGGCCTCGGACAATCAACCTGCGTCGGTATCGGGGGCGATCCGATTATCGGGACGAGCTTCGTTGACGTCCTTCGCCTGATGAATGACGACCCGGAGACCCACGGCGTCGTCCTGATCGGCGAGATCGGCGGCACGGCGGAAGAGGAAGCTGCGGCTTTTGTTAAAGAGCGCGTCAGGAAACCGGTGGTCGGGTTCATCGCCGGACGCACTGCCCCGCCAGGCCGGCGCATGGGACACGCCGGGGCAATCATTTCCGGCGGCAAAGGGATCGCTGCCGACAAGATTGCCGCGCTCCAGGCGGCAGGGATCAACGTCATCGAAAGCCCGGCGCTCATTGGGGAGACCATGGCCCGGGCGCTCAAGTCACTCAGTGCGGGCGCTTCGACGCGCTCGATTCAGGGGAAGAACGGATGAGGCCCTAGCCAGTCCGGAACGCGGAGAGGGAGAAGGATGGCGACCGAACGGACCCTGACGATCATCAAGCCTGATGCCGTTGCCGCGGGCCACGTGGGCGACATCATTAAGATGTTCGAGGCCAATCGCTTCGCGATCGTGGCTGCTCGCCTGGTGAACCTTTCGAAGAAAGAAGCGGAAGGCTTTTATGCCGTCCATCGCGGCAAGCCGTTTTTCGAAAGTTTGACCAAGTTCATGAGCTCCGGCCGGGCGCTGGTGATGGTCCTCGAGGGAGAGAACGCCATTGCCCGCCTGCGGGAGGTGATGGGCGCGACCAATCCTGCCCATGCCGCTCCAGGCACCGTCCGCAAACTCTACGCCACGAGCATCGAGCGCAACGCTGTCCACGGCTCAGACGGCCCGGAGACTGCGGCATTTGAAATTGGTTATTTCTTCCCTGACGTCGAACCGGTATAGAGCGGCAACCTTCGCCAAACCCCTTTTCTCGAGGCCTGCAACCGCGCTCGAGTGGTCGAGCGGCGCAGTCCGCCGATTGAGGCCGGGCAAGCCCGCACGTGGCCCGTCGCAGGGCTTGACAAGCCGCGAAACAAAGGGCAACCATGGAAAATCAGGCGACGGAGGTCAGCGCATAAGCCGCGGGGCCCGCGGATTGGACTCCGAAAAAGGCAGGCAGTGCTTCCCATGAATGACTGGATTCCAACCCAGATGGGAAAATTTCTCGTCATCACGGGAGTTGTGCTGGTGGGTCTGGGCCTCCTGTTAATGGCCGGAGCCAAGGTGGCATCCCTGGGCTTTGGAAAGCTTCCGGGGGACATTGCTTACACGGGTAAAAAAGTCGCATTCTATTTCCCCGTCGTCACCTGCCTGATCCTGAGCGTTGTACTCACGCTGATTTTTTGGCTGATTTCGCTTCTGACAAGACGCTAGTCCTTTTGCTATCAGTGCTCCGTTATTCAAAAGTACAGGTCGCTCGGTTTTCCGGAGCTGAAAGACGGATCACTGACGGCTGATTGAGGTCCACTTGAGCCAGGTGGTGTTAGACTTCCAGCCCCAGCGGAAGATTTACAGCGTCTCGGAGCTGAGCCAGCAGATCCGCAACCTGCTGGAAAAGGAATTCCCTGATGTCTGGGTCGTGGGAGAAGTGTCGAATTTCCGCGCTGCGTCTTCCGGCCACCTCTACTTCACTCTTAAAGACGAGTCTGCCCAGATCCGGGCGGTATGTTTCCGCAACCAGGCCCGCTACCTGAAATTCAGGCCGCAGGACGGGATTTCCGTAATTGCGCGCGGCCACCTGAGTGTTTACGAAACGCGCGGCGAATACCAGCTTT
>QHZM01000314.1 GCA_003224665.1 Acidobacteriota bacterium | reverse complement strand
CAGCTCGAGAGCCTCCGTGTCACCGCTCAGGGCATACCACCGCGCCAGGCCCTGAATTTGATGGCCGTGATAGCACACGACTGACCCTTCCGTGCCCTCCACTTCCCCCTTGGCTTCATCGGTGTTCTGCCAACCGGAGCGAGGGTAATTGAAGGATTCGCCAAATCCGCCATCGGGATAATAGCTATAGTCGCCGCGCTGGACGGCAATCCGCGTGAGGGCCTGGACCATCTGCCGAATCGGCGTGTCCCAGCGCGAGTCGCGCTCCAACTCGCGGCGCGTGACGAGCGCGCGCAGCATGCGCCCGTCGCCCACCACATTGGACACATCTTCGTCTTTGGGGACGTCGCTCGCCTTCAGATTCAGGTTGTAATGGGCAAGCCGCCACGGGCGAGCCGGATCATACCGATTCCAATAAAGTCCGTCATGGATCCGGGAAAGAAGCTCGGCAAATTGCCCTGCCTCAACGTCGGCATAACGATCGCTGCCGCACATGAGCCGGAGCATCGGAAACGACTCCGCGTATTTGGGATCGCACGTCGGGTCAGCGGAGTGGTGGGTCATGTAAGGGGTCTTCGATGCATAACGGACCAGGAAGAACATCATGTAGCGCAGGGCGGGGTCAATGGTTCCACCGATGCCGTTGATTCCCAACTCGGCACGCTTGGCCAGGTCGAGCGTATCGGGGACAACAGCACGATAGCGCGAGCCCGCATACACCCCCCGGTCAAATTCAGGCGCCGACGCCGGTCGGCTATTCGCCTGCGCTTGTTTCGCGTCGCCATACAACCCGCTCAACGGAGCGGCACTCCCCGCAGCAAACGCACCCTTGAGGAAAATTCTTCTATTCATCGGCCACCCTCACCTGGTGAAATAGTGATTGCAACTTCATATATCTTCCGAGGGCCAGATGCAAATTCAATGGCCGCAATTCTGCGGAGGCTATGCCACTCTACCTCTGAAATTTGCCCCAGAGCTATCCTCACCATCCCAACTTGGGTTTCGCAAATGCTTTACGGAGTGCGAGCCGAATTGCTCCGCGCAAGTAAAGCTGCTCGAGATCGGGGCGCGCCGTTCGAATCGGCACATTCAGGCCCGGCGGAGAAAATGACCTCACCACGGTGTTTTGGATTAAATCCCAAGCCTTGGCAATGCAGCCGGCAACGATGATCACCTCAGGGTTCAGCGCCAGGAAGATGTTGGAGATGCCCACGGAAAGATACTTCGCAGTTTCCCCGAGTGCGCCCAAGGCCTGCTGATTACCTTGGTGGGCTAAATCAAGCAGCTCCTGGAAACGGGAAGGGTCGAATTCTGTCGGCGACTTCGGCAGATAGCGCTGCCAAGTCGCACGGTCGGAAACGTACAGCTCCCAGCATCCACGTCGACCACAGGAACATTCGGCGCCAGCGAGGTCGATCGTCATGTGGCCAAACTCAGCGGCGAAACTTGTATCGTGTCCGCGGTACAATTCCCGGTTCAAGATGATCCCCGCACCAACCCCGACGTCACCGATCACCAAGACCACGAAGTCACTCAGATCAGCGGTCTCGTCGACCCAAAGCTCCGCCAGGGCGGCCAGGTTACTGTCGTTATCCGCCGCGGTCGAAATTCCGGAACGCTTTTCGATCTCAGCCGCAAGCTCAAAGCCGGAATACTCAGGCAAAGCAGGGATCCAGAGAACCTGGCCGGCACTGGCCTTGACCAGACCCGGAACGCCAACGCCAATTTCCTGAAGGCCAGATGCCTTTCCGGGATGCTGTTCATGGAACTGTGCGATCGTCTTAAGCAGCTTCCTCACAAACTCGCGAGGGTTTCTAGGCGTTTCGAAGGTCACCCGCTTCGAGATCTTGCCCGTCAACCCGGCGGCTGCGACCAACGTCTCGGAGGGCCGAACGCTCACCGCGAGTACGCGGAAGCTGTTGCCGTTTAACGAAAGCAACGTGGGGACGCGACCGCGACCCACGGCAATCCCTCGTTTCTCGACAACCAGGTCTTGGCCTACCAGCTCGTCGACGATGTCGGATATGTTGCTGCGAAAGATTCCGGTTCGTTGCGATAGCTCCGCACGAGAGATGGGCTGGTGACGCCGGATGAGATTCAAAATGATTGACCGGTTGACCTCTCGAACGGTCGAGGGCGTGGCTGTGTGGATCAGGGGATTCCGCCGCTCCAAGGCCGATGTCCGATCGACGGAGAGGTGGCCCCGGCCACTGGACAACCGGAGGCCGGACCGGTCTCGATGGGGTCCCGCCAGTGGATTTCGGATGCGGATTGTATTTCGATCGATTTTTTCGCTTGACACGCTTAAGCGACCGTGTTACGAATTTGTGGCGACTCGCAACTTATCACAAACTTCAATGGTTTTAGTCATCGGCCACCACCAAAGGCCTGGTTCGCTGCGTAGCAGGGGAGAGGTCAGGTCTTCGAGAAAGTGCTCCAAACGACGCCCGGGGGCTTTCAAAGGCTGCCGTGTTACTGTACCAAACACGACACGACGAGACAACAACTAGTCAACCGTATATTCACAGAAGAAGGAGAAGTCCATGGCGTACGCCAAGCAGCGCATTGTTCTCGTCTTGAGCTTAACGCTCCTCAGCAGCCTGGGTTCGCTTTGGGCCCAGAGCGATCGCGCAACGATTACGGGAAACGTGACGGACCCGAGCGGGGCAGTGATTGTCGGCGCGACCGTAGCCGCCACCAACACGGCCACCCGTGTCAGCACCAGGACGACATCCAGTTCGACCGGGAACTACACGATTCCTTCCTTGCGGGTTGGAACGTACGAACTGTCAGTCGAGCAGAGTGGCTTCAAGAAATACTTCCAGGGCGGGATTTTACTTGAGGTAGGTCAAACCGTCCGGGTAGATGCCCAAATGCAGTTGGGGCAGACCACTGAGTTGGTTGAAGTCACTGCCCAGGCGGCTCAGCTTCAGAGCAGCACCTCAGGCCGCGGAAATGTGATTACGAGTCGGGACATCCAAGAGTTGCCGATTGTTTCGCAGGGGGAACAACGCAACCCTGGATTCTATATGACGCTCTCTCCCGGCGTGACGGGCAGGGGGACGGCGACCCCCACCGCCAGCGGCTCAGGCCGCCAGTTAGACACCACGGTAAATGGCAGCCAGAGTGGTAGCACTGAGTTCCAACTCGATGGGGCCGTTATTGGCCAGGGCTATATGCTGGCTGGGGATTTTCGCCAACTCCCGTTTCCTCCGGACGCGGTAGGGGAATTTCAGGTTATGACGCTCAACCCTCCTGCGGAATTCGGCCAGACAGGCCTGGGAATCACCAGTTTTTCAATAAGGTACGGTGGCAATCAGCTCCATGGCTCGGTCTATGAGTACCTTCGCAACGATGCGCTGGATTCGCGCGGCTTCTTTGCTCCCAAAACCCCCATCAACAAGCAGAACGAATTTGGGGCTACCGCGGGCGGACCGATTCGCAAAGACAAGACCTTTTT
>QHZM01000313.1 GCA_003224665.1 Acidobacteriota bacterium | reverse complement strand
GGTCGAGCGCCGGTTCAAGGTCACCGACGTCGTGATCAAATACCTTTCCGTCCGGGTCGATGAAGATTTGAAGCGAGCTGAAAAGCTCAAGGCCATGCGCGCCAAACAGGAGGCGAAGAGGCGCCGTTCGAAGCCCGCCGCCACGCCCTCCGGCGCGGGGCCCTCTGCGCCGGCCGCTCGCCCGCCGGGTGCTGAGAGTGCTCAAGCATGAAGGAGCCGAAGATGATGTCCACCACGAGAGGAAGTTCCGGCGAAGGAGAACGCCCGCCGCGCCGCGAAGGGGGTTATTCCGGGCCCAGGAAGCAATACTTTCGTCGCCGGAAAGTGTGCAAATTCTGCGACGAAAAGATCGATGTGATTGATTACAAGGACGTGAAGCTGATCGGGCAGTTCGTCTCCGACCGGGGCAAGATCCTGCCCCGCCGGCTGACCGGCACGTGCTCTCCCCACCAGCGGGTTCTGTCGGGCGCGATCAGACGAGCGCGCAACATCGCCTTTCTGCCTTTTGCGGCGGGCTATTAAAGCCCGCGCTTCCCCGGCCTGCCGGGAGAAAAAAGCCAGAGACTGCCGGAGGTCGTTCAGGGACTCCCTATGGAAGTCATCCTTCTTCAAGACGTTGAAAAGCTCGGGACCCGGGGCCAGATCATTAAAGTCGCCAACGGCTACGGCCGCAACTATCTTGTGCCCCAAAAGCTCGCTGTGGCCGCCACGCCGCAGAACCGCAAGTGGGTCGATCAACAGCGCGTCCGGTTCCTGAAGCTCGAGGCGAAGGAAAAAGGCGAGGCGGAAGAGCTGGCCAAAATCATCCAAGGGACGACTGTCGTGGTCCTCCGCAAAGCGGGGGAAAAGGGAACTCTGTTCGGGTCCGTTACGGCGCTCGATGTGGCGGAGAAGCTCGCGGCCCAGGGCTTCAACATCGACAAGCGCCGCATCCAGCTCGACCCGCCCCTGAAGGTGCTCGGCGAATACGACGTGCCCATCAAGCTCCACCGCGAGGTCGTGGCCAACGTCAAAGTCAAGGTCGAGGCCGAGCCTGAAGCCTCCGCCGCGCCGCCCCAGTGACGCGATGAGTAATGCGCTTCGCCGGTCGAGGTTCGGCGGGGGCGCATTTTCTTCAACGCTGAGTTCTCCGCTCTTCCCGACAGGCCGCGCAACCGGAAATTCCGACGATTGACCGTCCCGGTCGAGTTGGTATAATCAGGCCATCGCAAAACCGTCACTCTTTTCCCATGCCGCCCAGTTCCGTCAGCGAAAAGTCTGTGCCTCAGAACCTCGAAGCCGAGCGCGCCTTGCTCGGTTCGATCCTCCTCGATAACGGGGCGCTGAACCTCGCCGTGGAAGCCCTCAGCAAGGACGACTTCTTCTCCGAAGCCCACCGCATCATGTTCGAAAAGATGATCGAGATTTCGGAGAGGAACCGCACGATTGATCTGGTCACGCTTTCGGAAGAACTCTCGAAGGACGGGCTGCTCGAAAAGGCCGGCGGGGCCGCCTACCTCGCCGCCATGACGGACGGCGTCCCGATAGGTTCGGCGAGCGTCACCGAGTATTCCCGGATCGTCAAGGAAAAGTCCGTCATCCGCCGCCTCATCAACGCCTCGAGTAACGTTATTTCCCGGTGCCTGGAAGGCGCGGACGATCCCGAAACACTGATTGACCTGGCGCAGAGCCAGGTCTTCGAAATCGCCGAGCAGCGCGTACAGTCCGGGTTCCTCGGCGTGCGGGAAATCGTCAAGTCGAGCTTCGGCTCGATTGACGTGCTCTTCGACCGCGGCCAGCGGGTGACGGGAGTCGAGACGGGTTTCGTGGACCTCGACAACATGACTTCCGGCCTGCAGCCCGGCGAGCTGATCATCATCGCGGGCCGGCCCTCGCTCGGAAAGACCGCTCTGGCGCTCAACATCGCAGCTCACGCCGCCATCAAGCACAACAAGTTGGTAGCCGTCTTTTCGCTCGAAATGAGCAAGGAATCTCTGGTCATCCGGTTGCTATGCTCGGAGGGCAGGATCGACGGCCACAAGTTCCGCTCAGGCTTTTCCTCGCGCGAGGACTGGGCCCGGATGACGCAGGCGCTCGGCCGCCTCGCCGAAGCCCCACTCTATGTCGAGGACACGCCGGCGCTCAGCATCATGCAGATCCGCGCGAAGGCCCGGCGGCTCAAGGCCGAAAAGAAACACCTCGACCTCCTCATCGTGGACTACCTCCAGCTCGTCAGCGGCCACGGGCGGTTTGAAAACAGGACGCAGGAGGTCAGCTTCATCTCTCGAGGCTTGAAGAGCATCGCGAAGGAGCTCCAGGTGCCGGTCGTCGCGCTCTCGCAGTTGAGCCGCGCGCCCGAACAGCGTCCGGGGCAGCGACCGCAACTCTCCGACCTCCGCGAGTCCGGCTCGATCGAGCAGGACGCGGACGTCGTGGTCTTCATCTTCCGCGAGCGGCAGGCCAGCGAGGAGGCCGAAGAAGGCGCGCCGGAACTCGGTGTCGAGACCAAGCTGATCATCGGCAAGCAGCGGAACGGGCCCACGGGCGAAATCCCTATCGTCTTCTTGAAACCTTTTGCCCGCTTTGAAAATAGAGAACGCCGCGAAGTTCCCGAGTAAGCCGGGAAATCCCCTGACCGGCGCGAGCGTCACGCGCGGCTGCGACCCCCGAGGGACGGCTGCAAATGACGCGGCCAGCCTTCGGGGCATCCACCTCTCGAGGCCGCGGCCTCCGGCCGCATAGAGAAGCCGTTACCAGTCTTGTGAAAACATCCGCCGACAAACTCCTGCGCCCGACCTGGGTCGAAATTTCCCTCTTGAAGCTCCGCCGGAATTTTGAGCGTGTCCGCAAGTTGGCGAGCAAGGGCTCGCCGCGGAAAGTCATGGCCGTCGTCAAGGCTGACGCCTACGGCCACGGCGCCCTCCCGGTCGCGAGGACGCTTGCGGAGTGCGCGGTGGACTGGTTTGGGGTGGCCACCGTCGAGGAAGCCCTGGAATTGCGCGCCGCTGGAATCGAGCAGCCCGTGCTGTTGCTCGGGGGCCTCTATATGAGCGACCCCGCGCAACTGTTGGAATACCGGTTGACGCCTTCCGTCTCTTCGACCGCTCGGCTCGACACCTATGCCGAGTGCGCGCGCCGCTCCGGTCAAACGATTGAGTTTCACTTGAAGGTTGACACCGGCATGGGCCGGCTGGGACTGCCGCCGGAGCGCCTCGCTTCGTTCGTCGAGCACTACCGGCAGCTCAAGGGGCTTCAGCTCAAGGGGTTCTTCACTCACCTCGCTTCCGCGGAAGACCTGGTCGCTTCTCAGACCGACGACCAGTCCGAGCGCTTCATTGCGGCCCTGAGCGAGCTGAGCTCATTCAAAATCAATCAGCCGCCGGAACAGCCCGAGTTCGAGCCCATCCTGACGTTCAAATCGCGCGTGGTTTACCTGAAGGACGTGCCGAGCGGCACACCGCTCGGCTACGGAGGGGCCTTTCACACTCGCCGGCGCTCGCGCATCGCCACCGTCCCCGTCGGCTACGCAGACGGCTTGAGCCGCGCCCTCTCCGGCCGTGGCCGCGCCATTATCCGCGACCGCTCCGCCCGCATCGTCGGCAATATCAGCATGGACCTTACGCTGCTCGACGTCACCGACATCCCCGGCGTTGACGTGGGCGACGAGGTCATCCTGCTCGGCAGGTCCGACCACTGCTCCATCACCGCGCTCGAAATCGCCCACGAGCTCGGCACCGTCCCTTACGAAATCCTCTGCTCGATCGGCAAACGTGTCCCGCGGATTTACGTGGACTGACCGGCAGGCAAGGGCCGGAAGGCCTCCGTTAAGACTTGGCGAGAAGTTCGGGGAAAAATTTCCGGTAAATTGCCATCCCCAAGGCGGCGTTCATCCCCAGGTCTTCGAGCGCGCGGATTTCCTCGTCGGTCGTAATCCCACCTGCGGCGGTAATGGGCAATCGCGTCGTGGCGCGCAACTTCCGAAACCATCCGATATTCGTCCCTCGGAGCTTCCCCTCGGCGTCAATATAAGTGCAGAGAAACTCCGAGCAGTAAGGTTCGAGCTGTGGCAAAGCTTCGCCCGAGGTGAGGGGCAAGACTTCGCTCCAGCCGCGGACGGCCACGCGGTCGCCGAGGCAATCGACGGCAATCATCAGCTTCTCCAGGGGGACACTCTGGTTCACTGCCCGCAAGAAGTCGAAGTTAATTCCTCGCCGGGTAAAAGCAGTGC
>QHZM01000312.1 GCA_003224665.1 Acidobacteriota bacterium | reverse complement strand
CGGCAACAGGCATTCTGGGGATCGTCATTGCGCTCGCGGTCGGGTACTACATCATGAAATCGCAATGGACATCGCTGCAGGGCCCTACGGGCGGCGCTCCGCCCAAGCAGGTCATTGACGTCGCGGGCGTCAAGATGGATTTGCTTTCCATTGCGCAGGCCGAGAAGACGTACCTGGCCGGCCACGGGACTTACACAAGCGTTGATCAGCTTCAGCAAGACGGGGCCATCGCCTTTTCCGGAGCAAACCGGCGCGGATACAATTACACGGCGGAAGTGGACGACGGCCAGCACTTCCGAATTACGGCCACGGCCGCAGACCCGCTCAAACAGGGCTGGCCCACCCTCGTCATTGACGACACCATGCAGGTTGCCCAGCAGTGAGGCGACCCCGCGGGGCGAAACCCCGAAGCCGGCGACATCGCCGGCGCGCTGCTCCCGGATATGAAACGGGCCGGAAGGTCCGGGAAAGCTAAGCTCCCGCCGCCGGGGACTGCGCGCAACATTTACAGAGGCAGGGATGAGAATCGAGGCTCGAGCGCCGGTCAGAGTTGACCTTGCGGGTGGGACCGTCGATATCTGGCCGCTTTACCTGTTCCATCCCGGCGCGCTGACGGTCAATATCGCCATGCGCTGCCACGCCACCTGCGTTGTGGAGACTCGCGCGGACCGCCGGTTCGTTTTTATTTCCCAGGACCGAAGGGTCCGCGAGACGTTTGAGTCCTTCAACGACCTGGCGCACGGCAAATCGTCCCTGCCTCTGCTCCGCGAACTCCTTCTCTTCTTTGAACCGCGGCGCGGCCTGACCATCAAGACCAGCGCCCAGGCGCCTGCTGGGGCGGGCCTCGGCGGCTCCTCCGCCCTGAACATTGCGCTTTGCGGCGCGTTGGCCCGAGTGACGGGCAAGCACTCCACGCGCACGCAGCTGCTCGAAATTGCCAAGAACGTTGAGGCGATCGTCATTCGCGTCCCGACGGGTTGGCAGGACTACTTCCCCGCGCTTTACGGCGGCGCGAACGCGGTCCACCTGGAACGCGACGGGGTGAAGCGGGAGCGGCTCCCGCTGTCGTTCGGAGAACTCGAAAGGCGGTTCGTGCTCTGCTATACGGGCCACCCGAGAAACTCAGCTATTAATAACTGGGAGGTTATGAAGTCCCATATTGACGGAGATGAAAAAGTCCGGCGCAACTTCGACCAGATCTCGACCATCGCCAGCCAGATGCGCGAGGCCCTCCTGGCAAACGACTGGGACGACGTGGCGGAACTGCTGGCCCTCGAATGGGAAAACCGCAAGCACAATTTCAAAGGCATCTCGACGCCACGAATAGATCGGATGATTGAGCAGACTCGGCGGGTGGGTACGCGCGCGGCGAAGGTCTGCGGCGCGGGCGGCGGGGGCTGTGTGGTGTTCCTGGTCGAGCCCAACCGCAAGACCGCGGTCGAGCGGATGCTGACTCGCATGGGCGGGCAGTTGATTGATTTCTCGGTGTCGCGCACGGGTCTCGAAGTGCGCTCGAACCACAGCGAAGGGGGCTGGGAGGCTCGCAAGGATTACAGGCGGTGATCTCGAGCACCCAGACTTGGCCCGGCGCATCTATTTGTATTGGGGATGGAGAACGCGGAATTTTCTCTCCGCCCCGCTGGCATGAGCACGGCGACGGCGTTTCACAATCGCTCGAGTGTGCAGGCGCGGAGCCTGGCGTGGGCCGGCGTCGTCCTGATGGCCGGGCCGTGGTCCCTCTCTGCCAAGCAGATCCTGACGCGCGACGCTCGTATCGAACTGATCCGCGGGCCAACGGCGCAGCGATCGCCCCCGGGATGCCGGTTGAGATCACGCGGCTCACCTTCAAGTCGGACCGAATCATTTTCGAAATCAATGGTGGTGCGAAAAAGGGAAAGAAGTGGTACCAGAGGATCGAGGTGGGAATGGGGACCACCACCCGTCCCGTCGCCCCGCAGACACCGGTCCTCGCCTACGGTTCCTGGATTTCGTTGATCCTGCCGGGGAAAGTATCGGACCTGACCTTACCGCAGGTGAAAGGCTTGCTCGGTGAAGTCCTGGATTTCGAGCGTCGTTCGCCCACGGTATTGTATTCGCCCGCGGTCCCGCCGAAATTCAAAGAAGCCATCAAAAATCACCAGGTGCTTGTCGGGATGGACCGCGACGCTGTGCTTTCATCCAGGGGCTCGCCGGACCGGAAAGTGCGCGAGGTGCGGGACGGCATCGAGCAGGAAGACTGGATCTACGGCCTCCCTCCCCATGTCCTTTTCATCACCTTGGATGGGGATACAGTGGTCAACGTGCGCCAGTACTAGGCCTTTTCGCAAATCTAAAAGAGAAATCGATCGCTGTTTCTTGGCCGCCCGCGGATTTTTTTGCGTTTGACTTGGCAGGCGCAGGATGCGTAACATTCATTTTTTCTGCATGACCCATGGAGACTGATTTTAGGGAGGGAGTATGGCGGTTAAGGTAGGGATCAACGGGTTTGGGCGTATTGGGCGCAACATCTTCCGCGCCTCGTTGAACGACCCGGGGATAGAGTTCGTCGCTGTTAATGACATCACCGACCCGAGGACCCTGGCGCACCTGCTGAAATACGATTCGGTTCTGGGCGTTCTGGACGCGAAAGTGGGACACGGCCGGGACTGCATTCAAGTGAACGACCGTCCGATCCGCGTGTTTAAGGTGAAAGACCCGGCTGAAATCGACTGGTCTTCCCTGGGTGCCCAGATTGTGGTCGAGTCCACCGGCCTCTTTACGGACGCAAAGGATGCGCGGAAGCATTTGAGGGGCACGGTGAAGAAGGTGATCATCTCAGCCCCGGCCAAAAACGAAGACATCACGATCGTGCTGGGAGTGAACGAGAAAACCTACGATCCGGCCAAGCACCACGTCATCTCCAACGCGTCCTGCACGACGAACTGTCTGGCTCCCGTAGCCAAAGTCGTCCACGAGAACTTCAAAATTAAAAACGGCTCCATGACGACGATTCACGCCTATACGAACGACCAGCGCATTCTGGACCTGCCCCACCCGGACTTGCGGCGGGCACGGGCCGCGGCGCTTTCCATCATCCCGACGACGACGGGCGCGGCCAAAGCGGTTGGGTTGGTCCTGCCGGAGCTCAAAGGGAAACTCGACGGCTATGCCATGCGGGTCCCCACACCGAACATTTCCTTGGTGGATCTGGTGGCTTTCGTCGAGAAGCCCACAACGACCGAAGAGCTCAACGGCGCCCTGAAAAAGTCCGCTTCAGGCCCGCTCAAGGGCATCCTGGAATATTGCGAGGAGGAGCTTGTTTCAATCGACTTCCGGGGAAATCCTCACTCGTCCATCGTTGATGCCGGGTTTACGAAGGTCATTGACGGGACGTGCGTGAAAGTCACGGCGTGGTACGACAACGAGTGGGGTTACTCCTGCCGCGTCAGGGACCTCATTAACTTCGTGGCCCGGAGACTCTAAGCTTGCCGGTGGCCTTCATCGGTTTTCCAGGTCAGCGGTCCCATTGAGGGAGGCGGCACAGCCGACCACGCGCAGACCATCCATGAACAAGCTTTCCATCCGTGACCTGGACCTGAAGGGAAAGCGCGTCTTCATCCGGGTGGACTTCAACGTCCCCATGAACGCCGGCGGCCAAATTGTTGACGATACGCGAGTGCGCGCGTCCCTGCCCACGATCCAGCACGCGATGAGGGCGGGGGCCCGAGTGATTCTGGCCTCGCACCTCGGCAGGCCCAAGGGCGGGCCCGACCCCCAATTGACCCTCCAGCCCGTCGCTGTGCGCCTTGGCCTGCTTCTCGCGAAGGCTGTCTTTTTTGCCGGCGACTGCGTCGGCGAGGAGGCCGAGAGGCAAGCGGCCGCATTGCCGGGAGGCGGGGTCTTGCTCCTTGAGAACCTTCGTTTCCATCCTGAAGAGGAAAAAAACGACAGTGAATTTGGCCGGCGGCTCGCCGCGTTAGCCCAGGTGTACGTGAATGACGCGTTTGGCACCGCCCACCGCGCGCACGCCTCGACGGAGGGGATCACGCACTTCCTCTCTCCTTCCGCGGCGGGGCTGCTGATGGAAAGGGAACTCGAATACTTGTGCAAGGCTGTCGAGTCCCCGGCGCACCCCTACGTCGCCATCGTGGGCGGCGCGAAGGTTTCCGACAAAATCGATCTGCTCCAGAGCCTGATGAGGTTTGCGGACACGGTCCTCATCGGCGGCGCCATGTCGTACACGTTTCTGAAGGCGCGAGGGGCTGAAGTGGGCCGGTCCAGAGTCGAGGTGGACAAGGTCGACCTGGCCCGCGACTTGCTGAGCTTCTGCGAGCGGCGCAGCATCAACTTGCACTTGCCGAAGGACCACGTCGTGGCGGAAAAGATTGACGCCGCGGCCGCGGCCGAAAAAGTGAACGGACGAGATATCCCCGCAAACCGCCTGGGTGTGGACATCGGGCCCGCGACTCGCTCGGAGTACGCCGCGGAAATCGCTCGCGCCAAAACGATTGTTTGGAACGGCCCCATGGGGGTCTTCGAGCTGGACCAGTTCGCTGAAGGGACGCTCGCCGTCGCCCGCGCCGTGGCCTCGTCATCCGCGGTCTCGATTGTGGGCGGGGGAGACTCGGTTGCCGCCGTGATCAAAGCGGGCGTGGCATCCAAAATTACCCACATTTCGACGGGGGGCGGTGCTTCCCTGGAATTCCTCTCAGGAATGAAGCTACCCGGCGTCGAGGCCTTGACCGACAAGAGGTCGGCCGGTCGTTCAGGATGACGGAAATGCGGCTCGAGGGAAGAGTCCCCGAGCGCCCCCGCTCTCCCGCTGTTCGTCAAGATGAGACGTCCCGTCATTGCCGGGAACTGGAAGATGCACAAGACGATCGGAGAATCAGTGGCTTTTGTCGAAAAGCTGAAGCCTCTGACGCGTGGAATCGAACATTGCGAGGTGGTCCTGGCACCGCCGTTTACGGCGTTGCGCGCCGTGGCGGGAGCGGCGAAGGGGACCCGGATCGCCGTTGCCGCGCAGGATGTCCACTGGGATAAAGAGGGCGCGCATACCGGAGA
>QHZM01000195.1 GCA_003224665.1 Acidobacteriota bacterium | reverse complement strand
AGCGTGCGGTCGATTTCCGACTCCGACATCAACTGGGCCTTCTCGCGCACGCCCGCTTTTGCCTTCACCGCTTCGGGTCCACGATGGGTCATGGAAACACTCGGAGGGATTATAGCCCACCGAGACTTCAGGGAATAGAGACTCGGGACCGGGCTCGAAGGAGCGGCACTTCACTTTTTTGCCTGGTAGGCGCGGCGCAGGTCGCGGACGTAATGGTCGGCTTCCCGCGTGGGCTTCGGGATTCGGAAACCGTCGAGGCACCGCCGGACGAGGCGGACCGCCGAGACAAGGGAGATTCGGTGCCCCTGCGTCACGTAGATGGGCTTGACGTTTTCGCGAGTGCGCAGGACGGTCCCCACGCGCTCGCCGCGGAAGTCGAGCGCAGCAGTCGAGCCGGCACCGAGCGCGGGCTGCTCGTGCTCACCGACCAAGAGCGATTTGGCGCAGCCGATCGTGGGCTTGTCGAAGAGGACTCCGATGTGACAGGCGATGCCGAAAAGACGCGGGTGGGCCCGGCCGTGGCCGTCAATCAGGATCAGGTCCGGCTCCGTGCGCAGGCGTGCGAACGCCGCGACCAATAGGGGGCTTTCACGAAACGAGAGCAGCCCGGGCACGTAAGGAAAGCGGAGCTTCCGCCGCGCCATCCGGCGTTCGACTTCGACAAGCTGAGGAAAGCGATAGACAATCACTCCGGCGAAAGCGATTCCGGTCTCGGGATCAAACGCCAGGTCCGCCCCCGCCACAAATCGAACCTCCTCGAATCGGTCTTCCAGGACCACGCGCTCGCGCAAACGCTCCTGGAGCCGCATCGCCTCGGGCGGCTCGAGGTCCCACCGGCAGCTCATCACGGGTCTCATTCGCTTGAATTCTAGCCCAGGTGCGGCCGAAGAATTCGCTTGGAAAGCCGAGGCGATTTGTCGCACAATCGCGGCCTCACGAACGTGGCACTGGGTCAGGAAAAAAGTTTCCTTCCGGCTCCTCCGCGGTTGCCGGGAGGGTGCGGCCGAGACGGCGCGCGCAAATAGCAGGGCACTGAGCCCCGAGCCAACCGACCGGCTGGGATAGCCCTTTGACCCGTTTACTGCCCGAATGAATCGAGTCAGCTACGAATTCAAGGCGCGGCTCAAGCGCGAAGCGCACGTCCGCGCTGCGCTCAAAAAGCTGCGAGCGCGTTACGTCGGCATGGACCATCAGGTGGATACGTATTTCCGTGTGCCAGCCGGCCGGCTCAAAGTCCGCGAAGGGCGGATTGAGAACGCGCTTATTTTTTACGAGCGGCAGGACCAGCCGCGCGCCCGGCGGTCGCGGATCCAGTTGATGCCCCTGTCTCGCCGGAACGCGGTGAAGGCCGTACTCGCCGCGGCGCTCGGCGTCCGCGCCGTAGTCAGCAAGCGGCGGGAGATTTATTTCGTCGGGAACGTCAAGGTCCACCTCGACCGGGTGCGGGGCCTGGGGAAGTTCCTGGAAGTCGAAGCCATCGGAAAGTCTCCGGGGCGGAGGCGGCGGCCCGAAGCTCGCGAATTCCGCGACCAGGCCAGGCGGTTTCAAAGGCTCTTCCTGATCAAGGACTCGGAAATTTTGCCGGAATCTTATTCTGATCTGGTATTACGAAAGCGAAACCGTTGAAGGATTCTGCCACGCACCCGCGCGAGCAGCGCGACTTTAACGGCGCGAGGAGTGGATGATCGGCTGACCTCGGGGAGCGGGGGATGTCCAGAGTCTATGACGCCGTAGTGGTCGGATCGGGGGCCGCGGGAGGAATGGCGGCGACCGAGCTTTGTTTGAAAGGGCTGAAGGTGCTGCTGCTCGAAGCAGGGCCGAAGCTCGACCTCGCGGCGGACTTCCACCACCACCAGAAGCCGTACCAGTTTCCCTTCCGCGGCCGGATCCGGCCGCGCGAGCGGGCCAAATACAACTACGCCGTCAACGATTGGAACCGCCCGAGCTTCGTCAACGAGCTCGAGCATCCCTATACGGGCAAGAAGTTCGTTTGGGTGCGCGCGAGGGCCGTCGGCGGGAAGACGCTGCACTGGGGCCTGGTCGCGCTGCGCTTCAGCCCGCGCGATTTCGAGGCCGCTCGCTACGACGGGTACGGCGAAAACTGGCCTATCACGTACGAGGACGTTGAGCCTTACTACGCCCGGGTCGAAAAGATGATCGGCGTGTGCGGCAACCCTGACCATCTCGAAAACAATCCGGACAGCCGCTTTTTGAAGCCGGTGCCGCTGACCTGCCCGGAAGCCGTGCTCCGGGCGGCGGTGGAAAAGAAGTTTCCCGGCCGGCATGTGATCCACGGGCGCTCGGCGACCGCCACGGAACCGATCAACAGCCGCGCTCCGTGCCACTTCTGCGGGCACTGCGGCAGAGTGTGCAACGTCGCCGCCTCGTTCAGCTCCGCGGGCGTCTTGCTCCCCATCGCGGAAAGGACCGGCAATTTGACGCTCCGGCCGAACGCTGTCGCGTGGAAAGTCCTGACGGACAAGGAAGGAAAGGCCAGGAGCGTCCTGTTTGTGGACCGCATCACGCGCCAGCTTGAAGAGGTTTTCGGAAAAGTTATCGTTCTGGGTGCGGGCTGCTTGGAGTCAACGCGCATCCTGCTCAACTCGAAGGACGAGGAATACCCGAACGGCCTCGCCAATTCAAGCGGAGTCCTGGGCAAATATTTCTGCGAGCAGATCATGGCGGGCAACATCATGGGCGTCGTCCCCAAGCTGCGCGGGCGCAAGTCCTTTGCGGACGATGCCCGGCCCGACGGGACCGGCATCTACATCCCGCGCTTCCGCAACCTCCGCGAAAAACATCCCGGCTTTATCCGCGGCTACGGTTTTGAGGGCGGCGGCGGGAGCGGTGAATTCCCGGCCTTCGCGCGCAAGCTCCCCGGCTTCGGCGCCAAGTTCAAAGAGGAAGTGAAAAAGAATTATGCCGCCGTCATCAGCATCGGTTCGTTCGGAGAAGTCCTGGCGCGGCCCGAAAATTTCCTCGAAGCCGACCCGGACGTCCGCGACGCCTGGGGCGTTCCCGTCCTCCGGATCAACGTCGAGTGGGGGCCGAACGAGCTGGCCATGGCTAGGGACATGGTCGAGACCCAGCGCGAAATATTCGAGGCTGCGGGGATCGAAGTCCTGAGCGAGCGCACGACCCCTCTGCCGCCGGGCTGGAGCATCCACGAAGCGGGGACGGCGCGCATGGGCGACGACCCCAGGAAGTCCGTCCTGAATCAATTCAACCAGTGTCACGACGTCAAGAACCTGTTTGTGGTGGACGCAGCGTCGTTCGTCTCGGCTTCGGAGAAAAACCCCACGCTCACTATCTTGACGCTTTCGATGCGCGCGAGCGACTACATCGCCGAAGCAATGCGCCGGGGGACGTTCGCGTAGACGGGCTCCGGCCCTGCCGGAGCGAACGCTCCTCCCGGATAAAGGTGGCCGGCTTCCGAGCGTCCTTGCTGAGAGGGCGCCGGCGTACACCGCCGGAGGGCGCCCGTCCGGCTGGAGCTTCCGTGCATTCTCTTTAGAAGGGCGGCGAACAGAACGCGGGACACGGAAACATTGCGATTGCTGCAGGAAATCTCCGCGCACGGGGAGCTCCCGGTCTCCCCGCTTGCCCGCACGCTCGGGGTCAAGCGGTCGGTGGTGTTGTCCGAGGCAAGGGTCCTGATATCAAAAGGCCTCGTCTCGCTCCGCGACGGCGGAAAAAAAATCGGACTCAACCCGGAATATGGCTATGTGGTCGGGATCGACTTGGGCGGAAGTCACCTTCATTTCGCCCTGGCCGATTTCCGAGGCAAAATCCTGTCCGACTCGACCGAAAAAGTCCGTCCTGAAGACGGCCCGCGCAAAATGATCGGGCAAATCAAGGAGGGCATCCGGCGGCTGGCGGTTGCGGCAGGTTTTGGACTGTCGGGTCGCAAGAAGAAGCGCGGGACGCCGCGCCTCCGCGCCCTCGCCATGGGAGTGCCCAGCCCGGTGGACCCCAAGCGCGGCCTGGTCGCTTTTGCGAACAACTTGCCCGGCTGGAAGAACATCCACCTCGGACTGGAGCTCGAGAAGGAGTTCCGCGTGCCGGTGTTTCTCGAAAACGACGCCAATATGGCCGCCATCGGCGAGCACTGGCGCGGGGTCGCGCGCGAGGCGGACAACTTCATTTTCATCGCCCTGGGGACGGGCATCGGCTCGGGGATTTTCGTTGACGGGAAACTCTACCGCGGCCGAAGCGGCTGGGCCGGCGAGCTCTTCCGCATGAACGTGGAATGGCCGCGATGGGAGGAAGACTTCGGCGAAGTCGGGTATTTTGAAAGTCATGTCTCGGGGATGGGCATCGCCGCCGAGGGGCGCAAGGCGCTCGGCCCGCACAGCGCGCAGGGCTCGGGCGGCCTGGCGAAAGAGCGTGACGCCCTTTTCGTTTTTGAGGCGTTCCGACAGGGCAGTCCCGATGCGCAGAAAGTGCTCGAAAAAATTTTCACGATGCTGGGCGTCGGCGTGGCAGACATCGTGGCAGTTCTTGACCCTGAATTGATTGTCCTCGGGGGCGGAGTCACGAAGGGCGCGCCGGAACTCCTCATCGCCACTGTCGAAATGGTCCTCCGCCGCATCCATCAGGACCCCCCGCCGGTCAGGCTCAGTGCGCTTGAAGACAAGGCGCAGACTTACGGCGCCATCTATTCAGCCCTCACTGCAGCGCAGGAGGCGGTTGCGCGCCGACTTGCGTAGCGCTCCTCCACCGGCCCGCCGGAGACGCCCCCAGCCCCTCCGCTAATCCTTCAAATCCCCGCAACTAGTAGATTGAGATTATTGCCTGCGGCGTCCCGTCGCCCGTAAACTGACGCGCGTTCTCGTCGGGGCTGGTCGCTTCGCACAAGGAACCCATCGAGTTGCTGACTTTGGCGGGCGCTTCTTTCGCCGCGCAAAGAGACTTCTTGCGCGATCGCGCAAAGGCGTCCTCGACCTAACAGACAGGCGCAGCATGGGGCGGCACCCTCAGGAGCCAGGAGGAGAAAAGTATGCCAGGGATAAATCGTTCAGGACTGTTGTTGCTGATGGGAGTGCTGATCGGTCTCGAGTTTTCGTCGCGGTTCTTCGCGCAGGTCAACGCCTCGCGCGTGGAAGGAATCGTGACGGATCCGCAGGGCCTGCCCGTGCCGGGGGTCAAACTGAAGCTGATGGGAACTCGCATGGGCCTTCAGCGCACAACGGTCAGTTCTTCCCCGGGGAGCTACGAGTTTCCAAGTCTCGATCCCGGGGCGTACGAGCTTTCGGCGCGAGCGCAGGGCTTTGCGCCGGCCGTCAAGAGGTTCACGTTGGAAGTGAACCAGGCGCTGAGGCTCGACTTCAGCCTGCAAGTGGGACAGACGACCCAGCGTGTGGAAGTTGTCGGCGCCGTCCAGGCGCTGCGGACCGCCGATGCGTCCTTGGGCGAGGTCATCGAGCCGACCCTCACGCAGGAGCTGCCTCTGAACGGCCGGCATCTGCTCGACCTGGCCCAGCTTGCTCC
This sequence comes from Acidobacteriota bacterium, assembly GCA_003224665.1. GTDB lineage: Bacteria > Acidobacteriota > Terriglobia > UBA7540 > UBA7540 > QHZM01. The sequence continues at coordinate 6,343 of QHZM01000195.1, read as the reverse complement.
AAGCGTCCACGCCGGTTTCGGAGCCCAAACCGGGAAGGCCAACCCGCTCTACTGGCGGCCGCAGCAGAATTCCGCTCTCAGTGTGGGCGGCGGGCGCCCTAACGCCAATTACTTCCTGCTCGACGGCTCGACCGATACGGACCCGACGTTCAGCACGCTGGCCTTCAGCCCGTCGCCCGATGCGGTGCGTGAGTTCAAGGTGCAGACGGGAAGCTACTCGGCCGAGTTTGGCGGCGCGGGCGGAGCCCAAATCAACGTCATCACCCGCTCAGGAAGCAACGAGCTCCACGCCGATATTTATGAATTCATCCGCAACAGCGCCCTCGACGCGCGCTCGCTCAATGACCCGAGCCAAATCCCGAACCTCGTCCAGAACCAGTTCGGAGCTTCTGCCGGCGGACCCATTCAAAAAGACCGGACCTTTTTCTTTGCGAACTATGAAGGCTTCCGCCTGGTTAACGGCGTGTCGCAGGTCGAGACGGTGCCCACGCTGGCCGAGCGGCAGGGGGATTTCAGTCAAAGCGGCCGAACGATTTACGACCCCTCCACGACTCGCCCCAATCCCGCCTTCGACCCGACGAAGCCGGTGAGTCCGAGCAATCCGAAAATCCTTCGCGATCCTTTTCCCGGCAACGCCATTTCCCAGCTCAATACAGTGGCGCTTGCGGTGCTCAACGTCATTCCTCTGCCCAATTTGGAAGGCGGCCGGCCCGACTCGAACAACTACCTCGACCTGCGCACCGGGCGCAACTTCTCCGATCAGGCCACCGGACGAATGGACCATAATTTTGTCCGCGGCGATGCGTTTTTCGCGCGCTACTCGTTCGGACACGAGCGCGACTTCACGCCGCAGAATCTGCCCGGTTTCGGCGCCTTCGACAACAACCTGACCCAGAACCTGACGGTGTCCTACACCCGCATGCTCTCGCCGGGCGCCGTAAATACTTTCTGGTTCGGGATGTCGCGACTGTCGATGCACCGCTACTCCGAAAACAACTTCACCCGCGATTACGTCACTCAACTGGGCATTCAGGGCGTGGGCTTCGGCGGCAAGGGGGCCTGGGGCATGCCGTGGTTCGCGATTCAGGGGTACGACGGCATGGGCGACTCCTTCGCCGCCACGCCCGTCCAGGACTGGGACACGGTGCTCCAGTTCGGCGACATCTGGAACCGTCAGCTCGGCCGGCACTCACTCAGGGCCGGCGGCGATTACCGGCGGTTCTTTTGGCCGATGTGGGGATTTTTCCAGAACCGCGGGTTCTACCAATTTACAAACGGCTTCACGACCGCCACCGGCACCAACGACGGCACCGGAGCAGCGCTTGCCAGTTTCCTCCTGGGACTGCCCGTGGTGAAGCAGCGGCAGGCGGGTATTCCGGCCATGGACCTCCGCCAGTCGTACGCCGACGCTTTCGTGCAGGACGACTGGAGAGTCACCAACGCCACGACGCTGAACCTCGGGCTGCGCTATGAGTTCGCGACCCCGCTCTACGACGTGGCCAATCCGAACAGCAATCTGGTGTTCCAAAACGGGCGGCCCCTTGCCTTTATCGGCGGGCAACTGAGCATGCCGCGCGGTCTCGTTTACCCGCACTACTTCAACTTCGCACCGCGCCTGGGGTTCGCTCACATGATGGGTGGCCCCCGTGGTTTTGTGGCGCGCGGCGCCTTCGGCATCTTCTTCACGCCGGTGGACATGAACACGTTCTGCAATCAGCGCCACGTGCCACCGCTGATCTTTGCCGAGACAAACCAGAGCGACAATTTCATCCCGAGCCTCGCCGGCTTCGACTTCGCGCCGGCAGCTCTCGGGACGACCGTGATCAGCTTCGCCGCGGCCGATCCGCGAAGTCCTCCGCAGTACATCAGTCAGTGGAGCTTTTCGGTCGAGAAAGCGTTTCGGGGCGAAACCGTGCTCGAGGCCGGTTACCAGGGTTCCCGCGGCTATCACCTCCAGCGCGCCCACCTGATCAACAATGCACCTCCCGGACCCGGGCCCATCGGCCCCCGCCGGCCATTCCCGAAAATCAGTTTTCTCCCCGGCACCGAGTTCCCTTCCGGCTTCCCGGTCGTAAGCGACACCTTTCCCGTTTCCGGCATCAACTGGCTCGAGAACAGTGCACGGAGCTGGTATGACGCGGGGTGGATTGACGCCCGGCGGCGGTTCAGTGACGGACTCTCCTTCCTGCTCAATTACACCTTCGCCAAGAATCTGAGTGACGCGCCCGATTTCCGCTCGCCCATGGACGAAGCGGCCATCCCGCAGAACAACGCCAATCTGCGGGCCGAGAAGGGGCTCGCCTGCGACGTGCGCCATCGCTTTGTGGCGAGCCTCTTCTACGGACTGCCCGGACTGAACCGCACCCCGTGGCTCAGGCGCCTCAGTTCGCACTGGAGCCTCGCCTCGGCTTATCAGGCCCAAAGCGGGTTTCCCTTCACCGTCTCAGTCTTTGGCGACACGGCCAACGCCGGCACGCTGCTGGGCGAAAACCCCATCCGCGCCAACGCCACCGGCGAGCCTGTTTTCACACCCGGGACGCGCACTGCTGAGCGCTGGTTCAACACCGCCGCCTTTGGGGGGCCGCCCGCCTTTCAGTTTGGAAACGTGGGCCGTAATACGGTCGTAGGGCCGCCCATGCAACTTCTGGACTTTGCCCTGACGCGCGAATTTGGCTTCGGTGAGAAGGCCCGGCTTCAGTTCCGAAGCGAATTCTTCAACGCGCTCAATCACACGAACCTCGGCACGCCGGGCCGGTTCGTCAACACGCCGCAGTTCGGCACCATCACGATGGCGATGCACCCTGGAAGGCAGATTCAGTTCAGCGGTCGCGTTACCTTCTGATCCGCGGTTTGTGGTGCGAGAGTTGATTCAGCCCGGGCGGGCGACCGGAAGGGGGACTGGGTGCACCTCTGCCTGAAGGCGCGAATCTATGGGAGCTTCCGACCCCGGGGCGAGGCCATCTGCGGATGAGGAATTCGATGCCAACCTTTCTCCGATACGCAATTCCGCTGCTGGTCGTCTACGTGATCCTGCTGGTCGGGCTCTTTGCGGCCATGTTGCGGCCACCGGCGGTGTTTGGCCACATTATGTCGAAACTGCCGGCCGTGAGCTACTTTTTGTTTCCGTTCGAGCCGATGTGGCTGGTGGCGCGTCGAGGTAATCTGAAAGTGGGCAACCTAGCGCCGGACTTCGCGTTGAAGACAACGGATCACTCCTCCGTAGTTCGACTCTCTTCATTCCGCGGGCAGACGCCGGTGGTACTCATCTTCGGCAGTCACACCTGACCGCCCTTCCGCCGGGAGGTTCCCGCGCTCATCAAGCTGTACCGCCAGTACAAGGTAAAATCGACCGCGCAATTTGGAGTTTGCTGACTGAGAAGTCCATCTTATTTGATAAGGAAAAGAGGAGACATGATGAAACAGATTAGAATTGCGGTTTTATTGGTGTTTGTAACGGTGTTGGGCGCCGCCACGATGCGGGCGGCAGGGAAGTCCGCTACCATTAAGGGATACGTGATTGATTCGTCCTGTACCTTCACCAAGGACCTGAAGAAATCCATTAGCTCCGACTGCGCCGTGGCTTGTGCCAAGGCGGGCTCGCCGCTGGTGATTCAGGCCGAAAACGGGGCCATCTATTTGCCGATTTCGGGCGGCGAGCCTGCGAGCGGCCAAAACGACAAGCTGATGCCCTTCGCCGGTCAGAAGGTCACAGTAACCGGCACCGTGTATATTAAAGGCGGGTCCCACGCCATCGTGATTGACAAGATTGAGGGCGAATCCAAACAGTAATCGCTTTTGGCGCGGCGCAATCTGAGCTGTAGGTAACCGCACAAGAGGAAAACCTGACCGGAGCCTCGATGGAACCCATCTATCTAAAGCAAGTGGAAGAAGCCGCGAGGGCCAGCCCGGCGGGCGAGGAGTTCGTGGCGATGGAGGCACAGGGCATTCCGGTGCCTCAAATCCTCTATCTCTTCGCCTACAAACCGCGCATGACGGACCACCTCTCGCGCTTCACGCAGGAGCTCATGCGCGGGCCGTCGCCCCTCGCGCCCGGCATGAGGGAGCTGATCGCGGCTTTCACCTCCAGCCGCAACCAGTGCCCGTTTTGAATCGGCTCGCACGCCGCGGTCGCGGCGGAATTACTGGGCGACACCGAAAAGGTCCTGGCGGTGCGGGAGGACTACAGGACAGCACCGATCTCCGAAGCCGAGAAGGCTCTATTCAAATTTGTGACGAAGGTTAACAGGGCCTCGAACCAGATCACGCGTGAGGACTTCGAGGAGGCGCGCCGGGCGGCTTGGTCCGACGAGGCCCTCTCCGACGCTATTTCGGTCTGTGCCCTCTTCAACTTCTACAATCGCTGGTGCGACGCGGCTGGTGTGCATGACATGCCGGCGCAGGGATACCAGATGTCGGGCCACCGACTGGCGACGCAAGGATACGTGCATGACCACGGCAAGTAGCACGGTACCTTGCCGAGAAGGCGACAGACTTACAGACTGACCACTCCAGCGCGCGTTTGGCCCCGATCCCTAATGGAAAAAAAGCGCGACGCTAATATGAATTCAGCATTGACGGCTCGATGTCTTGGGTTGCATGCTTTGGAAAAGATACCTCAGCATAACACCCGACCGACGCTAGGGGCGACGCGTGCGTCGCCCCTACAACCGCCCCCGGCAGAAGGGTGACCCGAAAACCACGGTGGCAGCAGGACCTCAAAACCGCTCGCGAGGGGGCAAGCTTCTTCTCACCCTCTTGCTCCTCCTCGTCGTCAATAGCGCGTATCTGGCCGCGTTTGGGGACCCGAACATTTTCTACGTGGCCAACGCCTTCCTCCATCCATTCCTCGGGATTGCCGCAGCCGTTCTCTTCCTCGTCTACCTCATTCGCGACCGCGGGGTGTTTGTGCGAAATCTGGCGGTGCTCCCCATCCTTGCTCTTGGCCTGTGCGCGGTCTTCGGAATTTATCTGGCCGTTGTTGGGATGACGCGACTCCACAGCGTGGCGCTTTATGCCCACGTCGGGCTGGCGGTTGCCGGATTGGCTCTACTTCTCGGGTACCTTCGGCGGTTGAGCCGGAGCCCCGAGCTTTTGGACCCATTCAGGAAAGCTTGGCGCTGGAGCTTGGGCGTAATGCTTGCCTCGGCGGCCTTTTACGTCGTCGTGAGCATTTACTACCGCGTTGCCCCGAACTCCCGATACATCGTCCGAAACCCCTCGACGCCGCCACTAACCATGGAAGGGGAAGGGGGCGGGGCGAACAGCTTCATGTTTCCGAGTTCCGCCCAGACGCCGGATGGCAGGCCGATTCGTTCGGAGTTTTTCATGAACTCCGAGTCCTGCCAGAAGTGCCACGAGGACATTTACAAGCAGTGGTTCAGCTCGATGCACCACTTCGCCTCGTTCAACAACCAGTGGTATCGCAAGTCGATCGAATATATGCAAGACACCATCGGCGTAAAGTCCTCGCTCTGGTGCGCCGGCTGCCACGACCACGCCCTGTCGCTGTCCGACATGATGCAGAGGCACCCGATCCGTGAGATCGAATTCACACGCCAAGGACAAAATGGGTTGGGCTGTATGTCCTGTCATGCCATCGTCCACGTGAAGAGCACGATGGGCCAGGGAGATTGGGTCATCGAATATCCTTCGCTCGCGGAATTCGCCGCGAGCAAGAATCCCGTGTTGCGCCTCATGCACGATTACGTTGTAAAGCTCAACCCAAAACCACACCGCAATGCCTTCCTGAAGCCTTTTCATAAGGAATCCGACCAGGTGGCAGGCTTTTGCTCGACCTGCCACAAAGTCCACCTGGATGTTCCGGTGAATAATTACCGGTGGATTCGCGGGTTCAACGATTACGACAACTGGCAGGCGAGCGGCGTTTCCGGGCAGGGCGCGAGGTCGTTTTATTATCCGCCGAAATCGCAGCAATGCGCGGACTGCCACATGCCGATGGTCCCGTCCAAAGACTTCGGGAACATCAACGGCTTTGTCCACTCTCACCGCTTTGCCGCGGCCAACACCGCCGTCCCCACCTCTTACGGCGACGAGACCCAGGTCCGGGAAGTGGAGAAATTCCTGAAAGGGGCTCTCAGCGTTGACATCTTCGCTCTGGCCGAGGAACCGCAGGGCGAAGGCGGCCAGGTTTCGGGCCCGGGAGGCGAGGCGCCTCAACTGGCCAGCACGTTTGCCGTAGGTGAGGAGTCCGCGCGGGGACTTGCGGGCGCGGCGAACGTCGTGCTCCAGCCGGCCAAGCTGGTCGCTCCGCTCGGCCGCGTGCCCGCCGAGTTCCGCCGCAGCGACACGGTGAGGGTTGAAGTGGTGGTCCGCACGCGCAAGC
>QHZM01000311.1 GCA_003224665.1 Acidobacteriota bacterium | reverse complement strand
CCGCGCCGGCCAGCGCGAATATCCGTAGCGTAAGGCTCCGAAATACTGAGCGCGGATGATATAGCAGGAACCGTGACTCCCGCGAGGCGAGGCTGAATTTTCCCGAGGTAGGTCTCGTCATCGAGCCAAGCCGGCCTTCGTGCTTGACACCCTCCACACGCTCCACTAGACTCGCGGTGAAACTGGCCTCGTGCCTTCAGCGATCAGTGGTCACCCTGAGCGATGCAACCCGGAATTGTTGCCGGCCACCCGGAGCGGCTTCGCGGGGCGCGGGAGCGTGAGTGGCTTTTAGCTGGCTCGACTTGCTGATCGTCATCGCCTACCTGGTGGCGATCACCCTCTTCGGAGCTCACTTCCGCCGAAGCCAACGCACCCTGCATGATTACTTCCTCGGCGGCCGGCGCCTCCCGTGGTGGGCCATCGCCTTTTCGGTGGTCTCTGCCGAAACCAGCATCCTGACCATCATCAGCACTCCCGGGATCGCTTACGCGTCGAACCTGGGGTTTCTGCAGCTTGTCTTTGGCTACCTTGTGGCGCGAGTTGTGGTCAGCCTTCTCCTGATCCCGCGCTATTTTACGGGCGACCTTTTCACCGCCTACCAGCTCGTCGAACGGCGCTTCGGAAAGGGCCTCAAAGTCTTCACCGCGGCGCTCTTCCTCGCCACTCGCGCTCTGGCCGAGGGCGTCCGGGTCTTCGCCATCTCCATCGTCATTGAGGTTATCTTCAAGACCGGAGTCCTCGCTTCCGTCCTCATCATCACGGCTTTGACGCTCTTTTACACTTTCGAGGGCGGGCTCACGGCCGTCATTTGGACGGACGTCATCCAGTTGACGATTTACCTGTCCGGGACAGTCCTCGCTCTGCTGCTCGCGCTTCACCGGATTCCCGGAGGACTGCCGGAGGTCCTCCGCGTCGCGCACCTTGCGGGGAACAAACTGGCCGTCTTCAATTTCAACTTCAACTTCCACCAGCCCTATCTCTTCTGGTCTGGGCTCGTGGGCGGGACGTTCCTCAGTACGGCCAGCCACGGCACCGACCAGTTAATCGTGCAGCGCCTGCTCGCCGCCCGGGGAAAGGTCGAGAGCCAGACCGCCCTCATCTCGAGCGGCTTCGTGATTCTCTTCCAATTCAGCCTGTTCTTATTCGTGGGCGCGACTCTGTTCGCCTTTTACAGGCAATTTCCTCCCGCAACCCCCTTTGCACGCCCCGACCATATCTTTCCGACTTTCGTCGTGACCCAGCTCCCCCCGGGTTTCGCCGGCCTTCTGATTGCCGCCATTCTCGCGGCGGCCATGGCAAACTTGAGCGCCGCTTTCAACGCTTTAGCGTCGAGCTCGGTGGTGGACTTCTACAAGCCTTTTTTCCGCCCCGACGCCGATGAGAAGCACTACCTGCGCGTTTCGAGGCGCATGACGCTCGTTTGGGGCGCCGTCCTCGTGCTCATCGCGCTCCTCGCGCAAAATCTTCATAAGAGCGTGCTCGAGCTTGCCCTCACCATCGCCTCCGTCCCTTACGGCAGCATGCTGGGGATATTCCTGCTCGGAGTCCTCACCCGGCGCGCGACAAGCTCCGGCGCGCTCGTCGGCGCGCTGCTTGGGCTGAGTACATTGGTTTACGTTATCAAATTTACATCCGTCGCCTGGACGTGGTACGTTGCCATCGGCACCACCGTCACGTTCGCGGCAGGCTGGGCAGCGAGCTTTATTTCAGCCAAACGCGCCGCCTGAAGAACTCATGCAGCAGCAACCCGAACTGGTCAAAGGACTGGGGCTCTACGGAGCGACCTCCGTCGTGGTGGGCACCATGATCGGGACCTCCATTTTCCTGGTGCCGAGCATCATGCTGCGCCACGTGGGCCGGCCGACGGTGGTGATTGGCGTGTGGATCTTTGCCGGCATCCTGAGCCTGTCCGGCGCGCTGGGCTACGCGGAACTCGGCGGGGCGATCCCGGAGACCGGCGGGGAGTACGTTTACCTGCGACGCGCCTACGGGCGAATGACGGGATTTGTGTATGGGTGGACTCAGTTCGTGGTGGCCAAGTCCGCCTCCGTCGCGGCGATTGCCACAGCCTTCATGCTCTATCTCACTTACTTCTTTCCGGGTCTGACGAGCGACATCTGGACCTGGCAGGATAGTATCGCCGGCAGGACGCTCACGCTCAGGTTGACCGGACTTCAGCTCGGCGCAACGCTCATGGTGCTGCTCGTCTCGGGCCTGAACGTTCTTGGAGTCCGCCGCAGCGGCGCCGTTCAAACGGTCTTTACCCTCTCGAAGCTCGGCGTTCTAGCGGTCTTAATCGTCCTCGGCCTGGTCCTTGGGCATGGGTCGTTCAGCCATTTTTACCAATCCGTCCCGCACGACGCGCGAGAGAGCTTTTTCGCGGGAGCGGGCGTCGCCACGGTGTCCGCCCTCTGGGCCTATGATGGCTGGAACAATCTGAGCATGGTCCGCCGACGCCGCGCGGCGGTTCCTGGGCGGAGCCGGAGGCACTTTCGTGGCCATCGGAGTGCTGATCTCCACCTTTGCTACGCTCAACGGGTCAACGCTCGCCGGCTCGCGAATACCCTATGCGCTCGCCTGTGACGGGCTCTTTCCGCAAGCGGTAAGGCGCGTGAACCAGCGGTTCCGCACGCCCGAGGTCTCCATCGGGCTCCAAGCATGCATCGCAGGAGTGTTTGCGCTCACAGGCCAGTACGAGGCCCTCTTCACGAAAGTTATCTTTGCGGAATTTCTCTTCTATGCTCTCGTGACAGCGGGGATTATCGTCCTCCGAAGACGCGAACCGCACCTCGCCCGACCTTATAAGACCCTGGGTTACCCGATTGTTCCGATTATTTTTATTGTTCTCTCTCTCCTGTTTCTCGCCAACACGTTTCGCGAGCGGCGGACGGACTCGCTTTGGGGACTGGGACTCGTGGGGAGCGGCATCCCCGCTTACTACCTCTGGAGTATCTGGAAGCGCAGAATGAATTCCTGACGCGCCGGCCGGCTGGCCGAACGTCATTTCGTTCGGTCCCAAATTCAGAACTGAATCACTCAGGCTGCAGGATGGTCAGGAGTGTGACCCACGCTCAGCTTAGATGATTTTTTCCGAATCGAGACGCCACCCCGCCTGCGCCGCCTGACAGGATTGGCTGAAGTTATCGACTGCTGAACACGCAGCCTGACGTCCCAGGCTCGTTGTGCCCAAAATGAGAAATCGAAACATGATCATCTCTCTCGTTTTTTCCTACCTCATCCTCGGAACCGGGCGGCTTTCGGCGCAAGGCACGTGGGCGGTGGTCGCTCCCGCCGACCTCGACGCACGGTTGGCGCTCGAGCTCAAAGTACTTGCCGAGCAGAACAGCGCCAAAATCCGCGACTTCTCCACTGTCGAGGAAGCCTCCCGCCAACCCGCCAACCTCGTCATCGAACTTCGCGGGGAAAAAGAATTCGATCCATTCGTGCAGGCCCTCCGGCAAGAAATGGACTCCTCAACGCCCGAGCCCACGCCGGAGCTTGCGCGGGAAGGCTACATCCTGGAGGCCGCTTATCCAGCGTCCTCAGTCCTGCGCCACCTCAAGGTCACGGCCGCGAGGGCTTCGGGATTTCACTACGCGCTCCTCCGCCTCCCCGAACTCCTCCACGCCCGGCCCTCGAAACTCCAGGCCGAGCTCGCGCCTGCTGCAAAGCACATCGCCCTGACCCGCTCCCGCCGATCCATATCGGTGACCGTCGCTGACTATCCCTCCTTCCCGGAGCGCGGAATCGTCGAAGGCTTCTACGGTACACCCTGGAGCCACCAGGACCGGCTCGAAGTGCTTCGCTTTGAGGGGCAGCACGGCATGAACGTCTATTACTACGCCCCGAAGGACGACCCCTACCACCGAAAACTGTGGCAGGAGCCGTACCCGCCCGCCGAGATGAAGCGCCTCGAAGATTTGGCCGGCGCTGCGCGCGCAAACTTCGTCAATTTCTGTTTTGCAATCAGTCCGGGCCTCTCGATGGCCTATTCAAGCGACGACGACTTCGCGAAGCTGACGGCGAAGCTTGCCAGTGTCGGAAAACTCGGCGTCAACCGGTTCGCGCTTTTTCTGGACGACGTGCCTCCGGAGCTCCAGCACCCGGAGGATCGCGCCAGGTTCAAAACACTCGCCGAGGCGCACGTCTACGTGATCAACAAGCTCAACGCCTACCTGAAAACGCAGTCGGCTGAGAACCGCCTGATTGTGACGCCCACCGTTTACACCAACGAGTGGGGGAGCCGAGACTATATCCGTGAGCTGGGCGCCGGCGCCGACCCTGACGTGGCGCTGGTTTGGACCGGCCCTCGGGTGGTCTCTCCGGCGATCACCGTCGCTCAGGCCAGAGAATGGGGGGAACTCCTTCATCGCCCTCCTCTCATCTGGGACAACTTCCCGGTGAACGACGGTATTCCCTGGCGGCCAAACCTCGGTCCGCTAACGGGACGCGATCCGGACCTCCCAGCAGCCGTTGCCGGCCTCTTTTCGAACCCCATGAGCCAGGCGCACGCTTCATTGATCCCGCTCCAGACCATTGCCGATTATTTGTGGAACTCGCGGGCTTACAACGCCGTGAGCTCCCACCGGCGAGCCCTTATCGAACAATACGGCAAAGACGCGCCGCGACTGCTCGCCCGGTTCCTCAAGACCTACGGCGATTACTGGTGGGACGAAAATATCTTCCGGCCGCTCTTCGTCGAGGAACGCAGGACCATCGACTTGCGCGAGATCGAGCGGCGCGTCCCGCTGTTCGAGGGCTCACTCAAATTGATGCGCCGGCGCCCCCGCTTCCGCAGACTCCTGCCGGATCTGCGCCGGTTCCCTTCCGAGACCCGGGAGCGTCTTGCGGCGCTCCGCGCCGACCAGGCTTTTCGCCATTTGCCCGGACAAAAGCTCCGGTGGCGCGAGGACTACGACGTGCTTTCCGCCCGCCGCGTGAGCGTCGGCGCACTCGACGGCGACTTTTCCAAGTGGCAGTCGGGCCCGGTCTACGCACTCGACAAGTCCTCGCAAATTGTCGCCGGTGCCAAGGCCTGGAAGGGGCCTCAACAATTTTCCGCGCGCGTGGCCCTCGGGTGGGACGAGAATTTCCTCTACGTCGGGGTTGACGTCACCGACCCTGAGCTTTACCAGCCCTTCAGCGGGCGCGGGATCGATAAAGGCGACGCCATGATTTTGACGTTCGAGACCGCCTTCCGGAAAAATTTCGAATGCACTCAGGCCGACGGCCATGAGTACCGGCTCTTCTTCAGCCCGGGGAACTTTGCCGGCATCGAGCCGAGCGTCTTCTCCGATGAAGACTATCTCCCCCCTCGACCTCAGCCCCGTGATTACAATCACGACCTCAAGACAGCGTGGAAGAAGACAGCGATCGGCTTTTCCGGCGATATCGCTATCCCTGTCTCCTACTTTGACGGTGGCCGGTTCCAAGACGGTTACGAAATCGGATTAAGCTTTGGCGCGCAGAAGTTCATCCCGCCGGCGAATCCCTCCGGGACGGAAGAAGGCCAGCGGATTGCGCTCACGTCGAAGGCGGACCGTTTATTTCCGGTTCGCGTGTCGAACCCCTCGACCTATCAGCGCCTCGTCTTGGTCGGGCAACCCTAAGGCTCGAACCGGCTGAATGCTTGCCTGGGCCGCGCACGAAAGCCCTCTTACTCGACAAGGGAAAAAGGCCGACTGAAGGCGGCCGTGCAGGGAGACTGAAGGACTTCTTCTATTGTTTCTTCTGCAATGCGGGGAGGATGTGATCGTTCAGGAGTCGCTCGTAGGTCTGGCGGGGTTGCCTGGTCGGGCTCCATCTTACCCACGGTACGCACGTAAAGGCTCAACTTGCCGAAGGCACGGCTCTTGTCGTATTCAACCCGGAGGACTCGCTGGAGTTCCTCATTGGGGTTTTTCTGGTCCTTGTAAATATCCGCGAGGATGTAGAATTCCGCCAGCTTTCCCCCGTAAGAATTGTCAATCAGGTGGAACAAGCGCAACGTCGGGTCGTTGGGGTCGATGGCGGGAGTTTTTTCTTTTGCGATGAGGGCGGCCGCGAGACCAGGCAATAGAAAAGAGATCAGTACGGTCGTCCGAAAACCGTTGGCTAGCAAAACATTGGGAGCTTTTCCGGCCATGCTACCTTCCTCTTATGATTCGAAGGTTCAAGTTCTGCTCCATCATATCGCACAAGTCGGGTTCTTGACCATCGTTCAAGAAGCCTGCAAGCCGGAGACAGACGAAGAACTGTGATTTCCCGGCACTAAGCAAATCAAACATTTTCGCCTGAATGTGCGGAACCAGCTCGCGCCGCGGAACGGCGCGGGTATCAACAGGAGCCAACATCCAATGTACTGAATAAAGTGGACTTATTTCAAGTGGTCGGGCTCGTTTTCACGCCCTGGTCTGATTGTCTTTTAACCCGTGGTGGTCGGCAGACATATCTCCTAACCCGCATTTCGATGCCAGCGCCTTATCGTGAATACTATCCCCAGACCTCACCTCACTCCTCCCCTAGCTACCCATCAAAGTCGATTTGCCTGGATGCCCCAGCTAATACAGCAAGTATTTGGCCCGGATTTTAAGGAATCCCTCGAGCGACTGTTGCCAGTGGTAGGCAATCCGCCGGGGGTCCTGGCCTGCCTTAATCCCTTCAACGACCCAGCGCGCGCCGATTAGAGGCAGGGTCTTATCGAATTCAAAATCGTTCGGGAAAAGCTTGTAGAGGGCGGCGGCAATTTCCACGCCCATTTCCGGCGATTCGAGCGCCTCACGGTCCACGAGGACGATCTGGACTCCGTGGCAGACTTGGCCCGAAAAGCGATCCTGGCGCGGACTGAAGTGGACGGGGAGAAAGCGGACGCCCTGAAATTTGCGCCTGTTGAGGTAATCGGCGAACTTCTTTGCGTCAATCCACGGTGCCCCGAGAAGCTCAAAAGGCGTGTCCGTCCCGCGGCCCACGCTGACGTTGGAGCCCTCGACCAGTGCAGCCCCCGGGTAGAGCGTCTCTTCGGCCAGGCTACGCAAGTTCGGCGACGGGTTCACCCAGGTAAGCCCCGTTTCGTCGTACCATTCTCCGCGGTCCCACCCGTGCATCTTGATCACACGCAGTTTGGCGCCGATTTTCCCTTCCTGGTTGAACATCTTCGCCAGTTCTCCAATGGTCATGCCGTGGCGAACCGGTAAAGGAAAATAACCAACGAATGACCTCAGGTCCTCTTCGAGAATCGGCCCCTGAACCGCAACGCCGTTGACCGGATTCGGGCGGTCGAGGACGTAAAAGGCAATCCCCTTCTTGGCCGCGGCTTCCATCGAATAACCGAGCGTTGTCGAGTATGTATAAAAGCGCGCGCCGGCGTCCTGAACGTCAAATACGAGCGCGTTGAGTCCCTGGAGCATCTGGTCGGTGGGCCGTTCGCTCTCCCCATAAAGGCTGTACACAGGAAGCCCGGTGGCGGGCTCGCTGGCGGAGGCGACGCGGTCTTCGGCATTGCCGGCGAGGCCGTGTTCGGGACTGAACAGGGCTGCCAGCCTGACCCCGGGGGCACGGTAGAGCAGGTCAATGGTGCGGCGTCCTTCGCTGTCCATGCCGGTGTGATTGGTGATCAGGCCCACGCGCATGCCGCGCAGCGGCGCGAACCTTTCAGCTTCGAGGACGTCGATGCCGGTGAGCACCTTGCCATTTCGCGTCTCGCGGACCGGGTAGCTCTTGGCAAGCTCGGCGCTTGCCGTGAGAGAGCAACGGCCCTCCCAGGCCGAAGTGGTGGCAGGGCCGGCCAGGGCCGCGGCGACGACAGTGGCGATTTTGCCTCGCAACTCGCTCACGTCGCCTCGGCCGTCAGGGTGGATGCGGTTCGTCAGGATGATGACGTACGTTTTCGAAACCGGGTCGATCCAGATGGACGTCCCCGTCCACCCTGTGTGCCCAAAGGAGCCGACAGGAAAAAGTTCGCCCCGGGTGGTCGAGTGAGGCGAATC
>QHZM01000310.1 GCA_003224665.1 Acidobacteriota bacterium | reverse complement strand
TGGCCCGCTTTTTCAGCGGGGCCCGTTGACACCCTGACCCCCGTCTGCTGATACAATGTCTCCGGCGTAAAAAGTCGAGCTGGCCGTTATGCCCGAACCCCACTGGAAAGTCGAAGTGCTCCTAGCCGGAAGCTGGCGGGGAGCCACATCGGTCCTGCTTTCGAACGGCCGATCCCACGCTGTCGTGGACACCGGCCTGCCCCACGAAGCCCACCAGTTGGTAAGCGCCTTAGGAGCGAGAGGGCTTCGCCCCGAGGACGTCAAGATCCTGATAAACACGCACTTCCACGTGGACCACGTTCTAAACAACTGGCTCTTCCCCTCGGCCCAGATTTACGCTCCTAAGGAGTCTTACGATTGGTGCCGGTCGCTCTACGACGACCTGCTTGACCAGCACGATTGGGCACGACTCGTCTTGAAATACTATCCCGAGACGTTTGAATACGTTAAGGCGAAAGAGAACTTGGAAAAAATGCGTAACTTCGTGCTTCGCTGGTGGGACGTAAAACGTCTGGGCGCCCCCACTCAGTTTAAGTGGTTGGAAAACGAGAACTTACCGGAAGACATCGAAGTCGTGCGGACTTCTGGTCACGTCCCGGGTCACGTCTCACTCATTATTCGCAATTCGAACGGGACCACGGTCATAGCGGGCGACGTAGTTCTAAGCCGCGAGCACGAAGAGCGCGTCCTCACCATGATCCCTTTCAACCGCAAGCAGTTCCAAGCCGACCGCGCACGACTCTTGTCCATCCACGGGCGGATGATTCCCGGCCACGACCGGGAGTTCGTGGTATTACCCGGCATCACCGCCCTCTGACGGGCCTCTCCCCGTATTCGATTAACGGATGGCCAAGATTGGTCTGGCCGATGAAGACACACGTGCCTGACAATTGACGGCGGGCTCGATGTCAGGTGGCGGATGCTCTGCCGGCGGCGTTTCCCTCCGCATCGTCGAGCGGGGGATAAATCGTTGCATTGGCATTAGTTATCTAGAAAGTCCTATCCAAACAGAGCGGTCATGATCCAAATTCGCTTGACTTTCCTGGGGATATATCGTATAAAGTTTACATTCCTGTTGTCCCTGGGTTCTTAGTTGGAAAGACCAAATTGTATCCTTCGTGATGGCGTCTAGGAACCCGAAGCAGGGCCCTCAGTGACGAACAACTTCTCTCGCCGGCGTGTCCTAATAATCCTCGACATGCGCTGCTCAAAAGCGCCAGCCGATCAAGTAGTTTCGCAGATAAAAGAAATTAGACCCAGCCTCCTTGGACGGGTACTGGTGATTACGAGCGAAGTCAGCGACTCCCAGGCCATGGAAATGATTGAGCGCCAATGCGTTCCTTACGTCCCTCGCAACCGAATGCTCAAGGACTTGTGGGCATTCCTCCGACCAATCCTGGGAGGTTCCAAGGCCCCCGAAACGGTCAGGTAAGTAATAAACCATCCAAGTTTCGACTCAACCCAAACCTTTTAGTTGAATAACTGGCTCAACCTCGTGGAAACGCGTCTTTGGTTTAGGAATGTGCGCCTTCGTGTGCCTTGAGGCGGAGCAAAGCCAGGAGCGTAGGGACGTATTCGGCAAGGGCCTCCTGCCAAGGGCGCGGCAACGGAATACCAGCCGACTTCAGCGCCCCCAATTCCATGACGGAGTATTTTAACCGGACAGCTCGCCGACCCATTTGATCGGCCGGTTTTCCCATTATTCGCTTCGAGTCGAGTCCTGCGAGTTTCGCGGCCTGCCTTACCAGGTCAAGCCGCGTGCACTGCTCTTGATTTCCAAGATGGTAGACCCCACACTGGGCTTTCTTGATAATCTCCTTGATTTTAAGCCCGGCATCCAGGGTGTACGTCGCCAGACCTAGCTGGTCCGAAGCGACATCGAACTCCTTTCCTGTCATAATGTTACGCAATGCCCGCTCAATGATGTTCGTCTTCCCGGGGCCAAAAAGGACAGAGACCCGAAAAATCCAATGCCTAGGCAGTCCTTGGACGAGCTTTTCTGCCCGAACCTTCGTTCGCCCATAGACGGTGGGAGGATTCGTGGGATCAGTTTCAAGGTAAGGGCTGGTTTTTTTTCCATCAAACACCGCATCAGTTGAGATGTAGGCAACACCCGCGCCGACCCCACGGGCTGCTTCGGCCACGTGCCGCGTGCCATGGACATTTACAAGGTACGCTTTCGCGGGTTCGGCTTCACAGACGTCAAGGTCGGGGATGCCCGCCGGGTGAATAACGACATCGGGCCTGATTTTCTTGAAGGCGGCCTGAACCTGCTCGGCCACGGTGATATCGGCATCCTCCCGAGTCAGCGGATAAACCTCGTGCCGCCCTGAGAATACCTGGACCAGACCCCGGCCGAAAAGTCCCGCCGCCCCTGTGATTGCTACTTTCATCGCTGTCCCGACAGTTGCCCAGTATACAGAAACAACAACGCCGAATAATCAGAGGAATGACTCAAGAATAGGGGCGAGACGGTGGGCGGACGCCGCTTGGTCCCGGCAGGACAGATGGCCGCGGCAAAGTTACCGCGGAAACTGATTACGACTCGTGAAAGCCTCGACTCCTCGCTAGCCAACGGTTTTTGCACGCGGGCTCAGGGCTTGGCGCTCTCAGGTTTCTGCAACTGGCCGACGTACTCCCGAAGCTTGGCGGTTATCTTGGAACCGACCTGGTCGGCTGTAAGACCGCGCGTGAAGATGTCCGCATGGGGGCCTGGAGGGATGTCAAGCTCATCGTTCTTCGGCTTCCGATTGAGGAGATGGACATACCAAAGCCTCTCATTGGTTACCCAATCGATGACGTTGATCGAGATCGCCGGAGACTCCGACGACTTCTGGCGCGATCATCGCTTCGGAAGCGGGATGCCTGCCCTGCCGGGTACCGGCCGGGGGGTTCTCCCGCGGACGTCGATCTCCGTGGTCCTCTCCGGCACCTCGGCTCGAATGACCAGATCGACGCCCTCGGGGTTGCTTGTGGTCTTGAATTTCCCCCAGACTCTCAAGTCGTCGAGGATCCACCGGTCCAGGGCCTCCGGCATGCGCTCGACATAGACGAGTTTTCCGGTGATCAACCGATTAGGCCTGCTCGGCGAAGGCTCCTGAGCAAGTAGAAAACCCACACCCAGCGGCAGCGCAACAGCTATCGAGATTCCCCTCCGTCCCATGGCAGACCCCTCCAGGAGTTTTGGCTATTATATTCCGAGTCCTCTCAAAGGCTAAATGGATTATCGAATTGGTTGATTTCCGGCAGACATGCTTTTAAGCTGACTTCGTTCGAGAATTGCCTCGCGACTTTGCGAAGAGGCTTGACGAATGGACGACCAGCCACTCTACAAATTTCCTTCGCCTCCCTCGCTCGATTCGAGCGAGTGGCCGGGTTCGCCGCTGGGCGTCTCCAACATCATCACTCGAACCAAAGGCCGGACGGCCGTCCACGATAAAGCCCGCACCTCTTCGATTTCTGGATTGATAACTGGTACAGCCTCGAAGAATGGCAGCGGAGGACGGGGCTTGCTCCGCCTCCCGAGCCGCGCGTCGAGGTGTACGCGCTCCACGGCGTGAAAGACCAGCAGGAAGCCGCGTACTACAGCCGCGAAAAAAACACCATCATCTTCTTCAATACTTCCTACTACGGCCAACTCAAAAGCTGGGTGCTCGGGGCGGTGGGTCGAATCCTCGCCGCCGAGTTCGGGATTCACTCCATCCACGGCGCGTGCGTGGAGATGGGCGGCAAAGGGCTCCTTTACATCGCCCCAACCGGTACCGGCAAGTCCACAAGCTCCTACGGGCTCATGACCTTCCCGAAGACTCGCTTCCATTCCGATGATTGGGTGTACGTCCGGTACACTTACGCCACACGCGAAGGCAAGCGAGTCTTCGTGCTCCGGGCCGAAGGGACGGACCGGACCCGGGCGCAAGGCTACCAGGTATACCGCTGGATTGAACGCCATGCTGGCGACCGGGACGGTCGCCTGGGTGTCATGACGCTCGACAACCAGGAGAAAACTCTCAAACTGGGCGACCTGGACCTCTCGAGGCCGACTGAGGCCTACGCCTACACCTCGGAGAAGATTTACTATCTCCGGACCAACCTCGCGGAAAACTTCCCCGCCGCCGCTTGCGAAATTCTCGCCTCGAAAGAGGAAAACGTCCCGGACGTCACCGACACGTTCCTCACTCGCTCCCGTTCCGTTCTTAAAAACATCGCGGACGAACTGAAAGAACTCAACGACAGGAGGCTACGGCCGGTGCTCGAGAAAAAGTCCGAGCGCGAGCTCTTGGAAATCTGCGGCCGGTTGATCGCCTTCGACAACGCCCGCTCCATGCTCGATATTGCCAAGGTCCTTCCGGTCGAGCGCGTCTTTTCAAACCCCATGGAGCCCGTCAAGCTGGCGGCGGTCATGCTGCT
The DNA here is from genome assembly GCA_003224665.1 of Acidobacteriota bacterium. Taxonomy (GTDB): domain Bacteria; phylum Acidobacteriota; class Terriglobia; order UBA7540; family UBA7540; genus QHZM01. Next base: position 1,870 of record QHZM01000310.1, on the reverse strand, counting down.
CAAGCGTAACCCCGACGATTCCGCGGTCTTAAGCCACCTCCCGCTCGATCGTTTCATGGAGCGCCTGCTGATCGGTGAGACGCCCGAGAAGAAGCGCGAGACGGCCTATAACGCTTACCGCGCCGTGGACGACAAAACAGAGCGTCAATTCATCGAAGGGCTGGAGCGGCAAACTACCCCGACCCGAACGCTTTACTCCCTCTTCTCCTCAGCCGGCACTATGGCGGTCTCACTCGAAGAAGAATTCGAGCTGTTCCGAGTCCTCTTCAATTCGGTCCGCGCCTATGACCTGAATACGACGCTGCAAAAGGACCCGCGTGTGCGGGACAAGCGCGAGGCCGTCCACCGGACGCTCGCCGTCATCGCCCGCACGCTGGAAGAAGAGCCTCAAGGGATCAATCTGACCATCAACAACTACGGAAAGTACATTTCCTGAAATAACCGCCCACCCCCCCCCGCAACTTTTGAGCCACCCGCGTGTTAATATGAATTGAATTGAACGCTATGCCCGGAAGGAGCCTTTGATGCGAGCAAATGCAAATAGTGGACATAGCCGACGATGGGCCCGATGCTTTGGTGGTGCAGGCTTGTTGCTCGGACTGCTCATGGTCTGTCCCCTGGCTGCCCAGGATGGCCAGCAGGACGTCAACCAGGGCAAGCAGGAAGTGAAGGAAGGAAATCAGGAAACTAAAGAGGGTCGCAAGGATCTGCGCCAAGGGCGTCAGCAGCGCCGGGATGGCCGGCGGGACCTGAGGCAGGCCCGGCAGGAGCGCCGCGAGGGTAAACAGGATCTTCGCCAAGCCCGTCAGGATCGAAAAGAAGCCGGGCAGGAAATGAAGGAAGCCCGCGAAGAGCGGCGTGAAGGCGACATGAAAGACGCCCGGAAGGATGCCCGTGCAGCCAGGCTAGACCTCCACGAAGCCCGTCACGACCAGCGCGAGGGTCACCGCGACCTGAAGGAAGCGCGGCAAGAGCGTCGCGAGGGCCGCCAGGATTTGCGCGCAGGCCGTCAGGAACGCCGCGAGGGACGGAAAGATATCCGTCAAGGACGCCGCGAGCGACGTGAAGGACGGAAAGAAATCAAAGAGGGTCGCCAGGAAAAGAACTAAGGCCGCTGAGCAACGGGAATAGATCCCAATCCTTGCCAGGCCGGGTGGCCGGCCAGCTTTCCGAGTCGAGGACCCTAGCAATCAGCCCGGACAAGGCAGATTACGCGAAGGCGTCCGGAACTCCTTCAACAAGTCCGGAGGATGTCCATGCAAGGGATGAAAGGAAAGTGGCTCTTGTCAGCAACCCTCGTGAGCGTGTTCTTCCTGGGAGCGCGCTCGCTCGATCTCCGAGGGCAAAACCCGCCGGAGCCGAACGAACCCAGGCCCGGAACTGCCGCGGACAGGGCGGAAGACAAGCAGCAAGCACAAGCGCTGCACGAACGAATCCGCCAGGACAGGGAAAGACTTCAAGCGGACGTCAGGCAATTCGGTAAGAACAGCTCACAGGCCAGGGCCGACCGCGCGCAGTTGCGAGCTGACAAACATGCCATGAAGAGACTTCACAGGGACATGAGGCGTGACCACCGCATCGCCGCGCACCGCGGCCATCGCCGCCGGTATTAGCCAGGCCGCCGCGCCAAACATCCCTGTGAAATTGACCGGAGTTCCTCGGCTGTCAGCCTCCGAGGCTCTGGCTTCTGGCGAGTGTTGGATGCGTCCGGAGCTGGTCCTTCGAGACCCAAAGGCCGCGGGTGAAAAAAGTCGTGCGATTAAGCGGGAGTTAACCTACAACAGTTTCTGAATATCCGCGTGAAAGGTGACGTGGGAAACTTCGAATTCGTTGATGAGGTAGACGCGCGCGTCAATCGGATAGGCGCCGA
>QHZM01000331.1 GCA_003224665.1 Acidobacteriota bacterium | reverse complement strand
TGTTTCCGGTCAACCTCGTGGCACAGGAAAATGTCCCCCTGCTTCACGTCCTCGCGAAGGTAGCGGAGGCTCGAGGCGCTGCGGATCCAGCCCTCATCCCCCATGGGGTAATGACCGCGCCCACGCGAGCGGAAGTATTCGTCAAACTCCCAGCCCCGCCGGGTATTGATTTTGAACACCCAGACCTTCATTGAGGCAAAGCGTGCTTGAGACATTGAGTGAATGCGTGAGTAACTCTTTCTGTTTCAATGTCCGTTGTCAGTATTCGGCTGCAACAGTCCACCGACTGTGGCCCAGCGGACCCTTTGCTCGTTGACTCAATCACACAATGGTCCAATGACCCGATGACACAATGGATTAGTCGATTTCCACAGCCCGGGCCACGCGGACCGCAGGGATGGAGCGGATTTCCTCGAGGACATCCGCCGGGACGTGGTTATCGACGTTAACCAGGCCGATGGCTTCTTGAACCTGCTGGTCGCGTCCCAGAGCGAAGTTGGCGATATTAAGGTTGCGGTTGCCGAGGATTGTCCCCACGCGGCCGATGACGCCCGGCACGTCCCGGTTGCGGATAAAGAGGATGACGCCACGCAGCGGCGCCTCAATGTCAATGTCGTTGACGCCGAGGATCAATTCCCCGTGCCGGCTGCCCCACAGGCCCACCATGCCAAGAATTGACGCCGAGTCTTTCTCCGTCCGCAACGCGACGCCCAGTGAGTTTGAGAACGAGGCCCGCCGGGCGCTCCGGAGCTCGACCACCTCGATGCCGCGAGCCTGCGCCAAGGCTCCCGCGTTGACCAGGTTTGCCTGGTCGGAGAGGACTCGGCTCAGGATGCCTTTCAAGACGGCGTTCTTTACCAGGTGAGTGTTCAGCTCGGCCAGGCCGCCGTCGTAGCTGATGCGGACTTCCTCGAGCCTCCCGCCCGCAATCTGGGCCAGGAATGTGCCCAGCTTCTCTCCCAGTTGAAGGTAGGGTTTCAGCTTCTTATACTCCTCCGGCGAGACGGTGGGCATATTGACGGCGCTCCGCGGCAGACCCAGCAGCAGGTAGTCGCGCACCTGTTCGGCGATGCGGATGCCGACGGTCTCCTGGGCCTCCTCGGTCGAACCGGCGATGTGGGGGGTCGCAATGACGTTTGGGTGGGCAACCAGGCCGAGGTCTCGGGGCGGTTCCGTCTCGAAGACGTCGAGCGCGGCGCCGGCCACTTGCCCGCTCTCGAGGGCTTTGAGCAGATCGTCCTCGTTGATGAGCTCGCCTCGCGCGCAATTCACGATGCGAACGCCCGGCTTGGCGAGGGCGAGGGTGCGCGCATCGAGCAGGTGGTGAGTCTCCGGCGTGGCTGTCGCGTGCAGGCTGATGAAGTCGCTTGACTTCAGCAGGTCCTCCATCGAGACCACCTCCACGTCATGTTCCCGGGCAATCCTCGAGGAGACGTAAGGGTCGTAAGCGATGACGCGCATTTGAAAGGCCTGCGCCAGGCGCGCCACTTCAGTCCCGATGCTCCCGAGGCCGATCAGCCCCAGCGTCTTCGAGCGGAGCTCAATCCCCAAGAGGCTTTTCTTCTCCCACAGTCCCTTTTTGAGCGAGCTGTCAGCCTCCGGGACGCGCCGCGCCAGCGCCAGAAGCAGCGCCACGGTGTGCTCCGCGACGCTGGCGGCGTTCCCGCCGGGCGTATTCATGACCAGGACGCCTTTCTTCGTGGCGGCGTCGAGGTCCACGTTGTCAACGCCCACCCCTGCCCGCCCGATGACGCGCAACTGGTCTGCGCGTTCGAGCAGCTCGGCATTGACTTGCGTCTCACTCCGCACAATCAGAGCGTCGGCGTCCCTGATCTCCTTCGCGACCGAACCGGCGGAAGGCGCGGCCTTCTCCGGGAGATAGACGACGTCCCAGGAGTTCTCGGCCCGCAACAACTCCAGCGCGCGGTCAGCAATCTTGTCGGCGACAACAATCTTCATGGCGAAATTCTCGGGAAGGGCACGGCGCCGATGGCGCCGCCTCAACGAGTGTGCGTGATAACCTCACTTGTAGCGGCGATGTCCCCATCGCCGTCTCGGACTCTCAATAACTTCGGCGGTGTGGGCACCGCCGCTACAGCGGCGCAAGTCAAGGTGTCACATATGCTCTCAACGCTGCGCCCGCACTAGCGGTCATGCCGCACGTAAACTTCCTGCGCGGCCCGCACGCCGCGGCCGAGCTCGACTTTGTGGCCCAGCTTGACCAGGACGATCTCGAGCGCGGCCAAAACGGCGAACAAGTCCACGGCGTCGTAGTATCCAAGGTGGGCCAGGCGAAAAATCTTGCCCCTCATTGAGCCCTGGCCGTTGGCCAAAATCGCCCCGAAGCGCGCGCGCAGCTCTTTAACGATCGCGCCGGAATCGGCGCCCTCAGGAGCGCAGAGGGCGGTGAGCGCACTCGCGGGAGAGCAGGCCGCGAAGAGCTTGAGTCCCATGGCCCGCGCGGCCTCGCGTGTGGCTTCGGCGAGCAGGGCGGCGTTTGCGACAAGGTTCTCCCGGCCAAGCTCGCGGATATAGCCCAGGGCCGCGTGCAGGCTCACCAGGAGCGTCGTCGCGGGCGTGAAGCTGGCCTCGCCCTTGGCCAGGCTGCGACGTTCCCGCGCAAAATCGAAGTAGTACCGGGGCATCTTTGCCTTTTCGTTCAGCTTCCATGCTTTTTCGCTTACGCTGACGAAGGCGAGCCCGGGCGGCACCATGGTGGCCTTCTGCGAGCCGCCAATCACCACGTCGAGGCCCCATTCGTCCGGCCGCAGGTCCGTCGTCCCGAGGCCGGTAATCGCGTCCACAACGAGGCAGGTCTCAGGGTAGTCGCGCACCAGCCC
>QHZM01000330.1 GCA_003224665.1 Acidobacteriota bacterium | reverse complement strand
GTTGAGAGGATAGTTAAAAAGCATCAGCGTCACAATGGCCCCGAATCCGGCGGAAGGCAGACCGGAAAGAATCGTGAGGGGATGGATGAAGCTCTCGTAAAGAACTCCGAGCAACACGTAAATGACGACGATGGTCAACCCGATGAGAAGCCCGAGACCCACTAAAGATGCCTGGTACGCCTGGGCCTGTCCCTGGAAGCTGGCGCTGATCGTAACCGGCAAAGTGTCACGCGCGACCCGCTGGACTTCGTTCACGGCATCACCCAAGGCAACGCCGGGCTTCAGGCCGAAACTGAGTGTGACTGAAGGGAGTTGCCCGGAGTGGTTGACCGTCAGGGGTCCCAGGCTCTGGGTCAACTTCGCCACCGAACCCAGCGGAACCAATTGCCCTCCCGCCGAACGGATGTAGAGCATGGAAAGCGCCGCCGGCTCCTTCTGGTACTGGGGCTCGAGTTCAGTGATCACCCTGTACTCGTTTTCGGGCCTATAGATGGTGGAAACCTGCCGATCACCGTAGGCGCTCGCGAGCGCGTCTTCCACTTGGTAGGCGGTCACACCCACGGCAGAGGCCTTGTCGCGGTCTATCTCGACGTTCACTTGCGGGTTCGCGATTTGAAGGTCGGTGGTGGCGTCCTGAAGGTCCGGAAGCTGGCTCATTTTCGCCAGCAGTTTCGCCGACGCCTGATAAAGCTCCTGGGTGTCCGTGCCCTGCAGGGTGAACTGGTAAGGGCTCTTCGTGAGTTGCCCGCCGATTTGGATGGGTGGAGGGTTTTGCATGAAGGCGAGAATCCCCGGAACTTGAAACAACTTCGGCCGCAGTTCGTTGATCACATCATCGGTGCTCATGTGCTTCGGCGAGATGGAGTTGAGCCACCGATAGACAGTCGTTGCGCCGGGCACTTTCATGATCCCTTTCTCAGCAGGGGGCGGCGCAAGCTGGCGTTTCGCAGGCGGCTTCAAATGGCAGAAGAAGATACCGGAGTTCCCAGCGAATCCGGCAAAGCCTGCGCCCGCGAGGGAGAACACGTTCTGGATGTTAGGATCGCTGCTCACGATAGAAGTTATGGCGATCTGGTGCTCCTTCATCGAGTCAACGGAAATGCCCTGCGCCGCCTGCGTGAAACCGAGGACCAGCCCGGAGTCTTCACTGGAAAGGAATCCCTTGGGGATTTGGAAGAAAACGTACACCGTCGCCACCAGGAGCAGAAGGGAGGCAAAAAATGTGGCGAAGCGATGCCGGAGGACTCCCTTAAGGCTCCAGTCGTAAACCCTCAGCATGCCCTGGAAAACCCGGTCTGAGGCGAGGTAAAGGCGGCTGTGCCTTTGCTCGCCCGGAGGACGCACGAACCGGCTGCAAAGCATGGGCGTCAGCGTTAAAGACACAAACCCGGAAACCAGGACCGCCGCCGCAATGGTCACCGCAAACTCGTGGAGCAGCCGCCCAAGAATTCCCCCCAGGAATAGGACGGGGATGAACACAGCCGCAAGCGAAAGGGTCATGGAGAGAATCGTGAAGCTGATTTCCTTCGACCCGTTCAGCGCCGCTTCAAGGACACCCTCACCCAGTTCCATGTGCCGGATGATGTTTTCGAGCATCACGATGGCGTCGTCAACGACGAAGCCCACGGAGAGGGTCAGGGCCATGAGCGAAAGATTGTCGACGGTGTATCCCAGCAGGTACATCACCGCAAACGTGCCGATGATGGACATGGGCAGCGCCAGGCTGGGAATAACCGTGGCGGACAGGTTCCGCAGGAAGAGGAAAATGACCATCACCACCAGTCCGATCGTGAGATACAACGTGAACTTCACGTCCTGCACCGACTCGCGAATGGTTTCGGACCGGTCGTAGAGGATGTGCATTTCCACCGAAGCGGGGATTTGCGACCGGATGGTGGGCAGGAGTTTTTTGATATTGTCGACCACCTCCACCGTGTTGGTGCCGGGCTGCCGCCGGATCGCCAGAACTTCGGCCCGAATATTGTTGTACCAGTTGGCGACCTTGTCGTTCTGCACGCTGTCGATGACACTGCCGAGCTCTTCGAGGCGCACCGGTGAACCGTTGTGGTAAGCGACGATCAAGGGACGATAAGCGGCGGCACTCAGAAGCTGGCCGGTGGCTTGTAGGGTGAAGGCCTTATGAGCGCCCGTCACAAGGCCGGTCGGGAGATTGACGTTGGACCGCTGAATTGCGACCGTTACTTCATCAATGCCGATGCCGCGCACGGCCAGGGCTCTGGGATCAAGCTGGACACGCACGGCGTACTTCTGCTCCCCGAACACCTGGACTTGGGCGACCCCACTCACCATCGAAATTCGCTGTGCCATCAAGGTGTCGGCGTAGTGATGCACTAACGAGAGGGGAAGGGTGTCCGAGTTGACCGACATGTAGATGATCGGCTGGTCGGCAGGGTTGACCTTGAAATACGAAGGCGGGCTGGGCATGCCCGTCGGAAGCTGTCCCGCCGCACCTGCGATCGCTGCCTGAACGTCCTGCGCGGCGGCATCGATGCTTCGGTTCAGATTGAATTGCAAGGTTATCGCCGTGAACCCTTGAGTGTTGACTGAGCTCATGGAGTCCAGGCCGGCGATAGTGGAGAACTGCCGCTCAAGCGGCGTGGCCACGGCGGACGCCATCGTTTCCGGGTTGGCGCCGGGCAGGCTGGCGCCCACCTGAATCGTCGGATAATCGACATTCGGCAAATCGTTAACCGGCAGATACCTGTAGGCCATCAAGCCGAAAATCAAGATCGACGACGTGACCAGCGTCGTCATAATGGGCCGGCGAATGAAGATTTCCGCTAGGTTCATGGAGTACGGAGTCCGGTTAAGCGACGAGCCCTCGGGCAACTCCGGTCACCCACTTATCCCTGATTTTTTACTCTCACCGTGGCGCCGGGGTAGAGCATCAACTGACCGTCAGTCACCACGGTCTCTCCGGGTTGCACACCTTGCTCGATCACCGTCACGCCCGCGGCGGTGGTACCGGGGACCACCGGGCGCAAGTCCACGGTGAAGTCGGACTTGACGACAAAGACGTATTGGCCCTTTTGACCGGTCTGAACGGCTTGCGAGGGGACTACGGTCGCGTTGGGTTGCGAAGCGAGCGTTAACTTGACGTTGACGAACTGTCCGGGCCAGAGCCGCCTTTCCGGGTTCGGAAACGTCCCTTTCAAGCGAATGGTTCCCGTAGCGCTGTCCACGGCGTTGTCAACGAACGACAGGTACCCGCGGACAAAATGCTTCTCGTCGCCCGGGACGACAGCATCCACCGCGAGGCGTTCGGAAGCCAAGCGCTTCTTGATCTCCGAAAGAAATCTCTCGGGCACCGAGAAGTTNTGGAGCAATATTCGAGTTGAAGCCCGGCATTTTCAGCAGCAGCTCTGTCGGCGCGGACAATCGCCTCCAGCGCCTGCTGGTGAGTCCGGGCCTCTTCGTACTGTTCCTTGGAAGTGATTCCGCCCTGGAGTAGCTTCGAATACCTTTCGGCATCAACCTTGGCATGCTCGGCCTGCGCCTCGTCTCTTGAAAGGTTGGCCTCCGCCTGGCGAAGGGCAGCCTCGAAGGGGCGCGCATCAAGCGAGAAGAGAAGTTCTCCCCTCTTGACATCCTGCCCCTCGCGGAAATGCACGTGCTCGAGCTGTCCCTCGACCTGAGATTTGATGGATACCGTGGAGTACGCTTCACCGTTCCCGATGGCTTCGAGCGTGACCGGAACGGATTTTTGGACCACACTGGCCACCGTCACCGGCACGGCCATGACGCTGACGCCCTGCGATTCTACTTTCGGCGTGGAGCAAGCCGAAAACAGAACTGTCGCGGCAAGGAGCTGCACAACAAGTCCGCCCGGGGAAACGTCATGGCGCGGCCGAGAAACAGTTTTATGATGACAGAGCCTGGATCTTTTCCTCAATTGCTCTCCCAAATCAGGGTCCCGCGGCACTCGGTCAAGAAGACAGCCCGCCCCGAGCGATTCAGCTAGTGCCTCGTCGCTTCCTGGCAACCAGCCGGGCGATGATCCGCACGGAAAACGGCGAACCACCCGCCGTTCATTTGGCGCGCCTGATGATGAAGCGTGCCAAACGTTCCAGCCCTCGAATTGCGCAGGAAAACTTCCTCGGTGAGGACTGCAAAGATTTCCTGGTTGTGTTCAGTGGCCCGGTTTTTGTACTTCCCCTCGCCGTATGGGGGGCCCGCAGCCATATCTTTTCAGGCGCGGCTCCCACAAAGCATTGGCTCAACCACCCCGACGCTCTTCGCGCATTCCACTTATCCTTTTACCTTAAGCTCGTGTTCAGGAGTTGTCAACTGAGCCTCCGGAAAATCGTCACCCCGACGCCGGTCAGACGGCTTCCGATTGAGACGTAAAGTGGAACTTCTTTAATTTCAGCGCAGGAAACATGGCAGCGTTCCATCCCTGAGCCTCGGAACTTCCGACGCGTTCGGACGCGCCGACCAGGTTCACGTTGCCCGGCGCAAGCATTTCAAGAATGCTCTGGTTGAAGCGAAAGTTGCGGACGGGATATTGGACCATACCGTTCTCGATGTACCAAACGCCGTCGCGAGTAAGACCGGTCAGGGCTGCGGTTCTCGGGTCAACCGGCCGGATATACCAGAAGCGGCTGACCAGCAAACCGGCCCGAGTCCCCTGAATCATTTCTTCGAGGCTTGCCGGCGGGGCTGTGCTTTGAAGGATGACGTTGACCGGCCCGGGGGTTGGCTCTTTGTGCTCCTGATCGGCCCAGAATCGCGAATAGGTCAGAGTTTCCAGGACGCCGTGTTTCACAAGATAAAGGTTCTGCGCCGGAATGCCCTCCCGGGCCGCGGGGGAGCCGGGCAGATCCGGGTGCCACGGATCGCTGTAAAGGTTGAGCCGCTCATCGAAAACCTTCTGTCCGACCTTCGTCTTGCCTCCCGGGGCTGAAAACGGGCTACGGCCTTCGTCGGCCTCGCGAGCGTCAAATTCGAACGGAAAATAGCTGAGCAGATCGGCCACGGCCTGCGGCTCGAGGATCACCGTATAAACACCGGCGCTGAGCGTCCTCGGCTGGCGGGAACGGAGAGCCTTCTGAATACTCTCGTGGGAGACCCGCGCGACGTCGAGCTTCGAGACGTCGAAATGGTTGCGGAGGAAATAGCCGGACCCACCGCCCTCCACGGTGCGCGCGGTGACCGAAAGGCTGACGAGGCTCGAGCGATTCCAATAGAAATTGCCATGTCGGGTCGCGCTGGCGCTGGCCTTTCCGACCGCCTGATGAAAGCCCGCGCCTGCAATATCTTCCTTTTCGCAAGAGGCGATGACATCGGCGAGAGCTCGCGCGCGCAAGGGCGGGGAAACGTTAACGGTAGCCTCAACGAAACCTTGAACCGGCCGATAGCGCTGAGGCCCGAGCGTCGGCAAGTACTGGGGATCCGCAGGCGAGAGACGGGCGAAGCGCTCCGCCTGTTCGACCAGGGCACGAAGTGATGCACTATCTGTTTCATTGGTCGAAGCAGACCCTTTCTTCTTCTGAATCCAGACGGTTACCTTCGCCGTTGTGTCTTCTTGCCGGCCACTGGTCCTGAAACCGTTGGCCGCGAAGCGGAGGTGCGAGTAATCCACGCTTTCAACACTCACCTCGGCGTCATCGGCGCTGACGTAGCCGAGGATTTCGTCAGTCAGAG
>QHZM01000329.1 GCA_003224665.1 Acidobacteriota bacterium | reverse complement strand
AGAGGTCGGCGACGTCACGCGCAAGCCCCTTGTCCACGAGCTGGTCCACCAGCGCTTCCCCCAGACCGTCGATGTTCATCGCCCGGCGTCCCGCAAAGTAAAGAAGCGATTCCTTAAGTTTGGCGGGGCAGGCCGTATTCACGCAGCGGTAGGCAACTTCTCCCTTGGCGCGAAACACATCACCTCCGCAGACCGGGCATTTTTTCGGCATGCGGAACTCCCGGCCGTCGGGAGCGTGTTGGACGACTTTGACCACCTGCGGGATCACTTCGCCCGCGCGCTGGATCAGCACGGTATCGCCGATCTTCACTTCCAGCCGCTGGATTTCATCCATGTTGTGCAGAGTGGCGTGGCTAACGGTCACCCCGCCCACGTCCACGGGCTCGAGGTCCGCCACCGGAGTCAGGGTGCCGGTACGACCAACTTGAGCGCGAATGTCTTTGACCTGGGTGGTCGCCTGGCGCGCGGGATATTTATAGGCGACGGCCCAGCGCGGTGACTTGGCAGTGGTCCCCAGTTCCTCCCACAGTCTGGTGTCGTTCACCTTCAGCACGATGCCGTCGATTTCGTACTCGAGCTGGTCGCGTTTTGTCTCCCATTCCTCGATGTACTTCAGTAACTCCTCGAATGACCGGCAAAGGCGCCGGTGAGGGTTGACTTTGAAGCCCATCTTTTCGAGGGCGTCGAGGGTTTTCCAGTGCTCCGGCAGGGGGGCGCTGCCGCTCGCCAGGAGTTGGTAGAGGTAGATATCGAGCTTCCGCTGCGCCACCTGTTTGGAGTCGAGCAGCCGCATCGTTCCAGCGGCGGAGTTTCGACGGTTTGCAAATCTGGGTTCTCCTGCCGCCTCGCGTTGAGCATTGAGTTGCTCGAATGCCGCGCGGGTCATGATCACCTCGCCGCGGACTTCCAGTCGCGAGGGCCGCCCGATCAGGTCGAGCTTCTTCGCGTCAATTTTCAGCGGCACCGACCGGATCGTTTTCACGTTCGCGGTGACATCTTCACCCTGAATTCCGTCGCCGCGAGTGACGCCGTGCGTGAGCACTCCATTTTCGTAGGTCAGCGCCATGGAAAGGCCGTCCAGCTTGAGCTCGCCCACGTATTCGACCTTCGCCCGTCCGGACAGCTCCCGGACGCGGCGGTCGAAATCCCTGAGCTCGTCCACTGAGTACGTGTTTTCGAGACTGAGCATGGGCACGGCATGGCGGACCTTCGAGAATTCCTCGGCGGGTTCCCCGCCTACCCGCTGAGTCGGAGAATCCGGCGTCACCAGTTCCGGATACTGCCGTTCCAGCTCCTGAAGCCGGCGCATCAGCTTGTCGAACTCGAAGTCTGAGATTTCCGGATCGCTCAGGACGTAATACCGGTGCTCGTGCTTGCGGATATCTGCTCGAAGTTTCTCAGCCTCTTTTTCGATCGTCTTCGGGACAGACATTCGAAGGCCTCAAGCGGGCGACTTGCTGAGAATGACGAGGGGAAATTATAACTCCGCCGGCCCATCACATATCGCCAAAGGCCGGTTTCGGGACCGGCGGAGCCCCTGGAGTCGGCGCGGCCTGCCGGCGCATCTTGACATCGACTCGAGTCGGCTGCTAGTTTTGTTTAGGGGGGAAAGCCACGTCGAAAGGATATCAGTGCCATGACTGCCCACAGGGCTTTCTTATTGGCTTTTCTGCTCTTGGCGCTCGCCGCTCCGAACCTGTCTGCTTTCCAGAAGGACCCGAAAGCGGACACGGCCCGATTTGGAATCCCGACTTCCACGGCCCGGGTGTTTCAGGACTATTTCTATGGAGTAGTCAAAAGGGTTGACAAAGGGGAGCTCCTCCTCGACAAAACGGTTTCCGGAGTGGACGAGGTCTTCAAGTTGGAACCGAAGACGAAGTTCATCCGGGATGGGAGACCCAGCTCGCTCGAGGACTTGAAGGTTGGCGACCAGGTGTACATCGAAGTGAAGAAAGACAAGAAAAAGGGCGACAAGATTGCCAAGAAAGTAGTGACGGGAGCGGCTGCCACGGAGGCGCCGTGATTGAGACTGGACAATTTCATTGGCGATTCGTAGCTCGCGGAATCCTGGGATAACGCCCCTTGATGGATGAATCGCCATCCCTGCCTTTTAAAAACTCGACGCTGATTTACAATCCGATCGCCGGCAGGCATCCGAAGCGGCGGGAGAAACAAATCCGCGAAGTCCTGGCGGTGCTGCAAACCTCCGGGAGGAGGGTGAGGCTTGCCCCCACTTCCGGGCCCAGTAATGCCGCCGAGCTTGCCCGGGCGGCTGTGAAACAGGGTGACGACCTCATCCTGGTCTGCGGGGGCGATGGCACAATCAATGAGGTCATCAACGGCATCGCGCCCGCGAGGGTGACGTTGGGCATCCTGCCCGGCGGGACGGCGAACATCGCCGCGAAGGAGCTCGGCCTGCCTCACGACCCCGTGCGGGCCGCGGAGGAGCTATCCTCGTGGTCGCCGCGGCGGATTGCGTTGGGTCTGGCGACCTGGACCGAGGGTGTCCTCCCGGGCCCTTCGGGCCACGCTCCCGCCCGGCGCTATTTCCTGAGCGTTGCGGGGATCGGCTTCGACGCCTACATCATCCACAGGCTCTCCCTGAGTTTCAAAATGTCAGCCGGCGTGATGGCGTATGTCATCGAGTCATTTCGTCAGTTTTTCCACTACTCGTTTTTCCCCTTCACCTGCCGGCTGGAGGACGGCGAACTTCAAGCCACTTTTGCCATTGTCCATCGCACCAGCCGGTACGCGGGCTGGCTCCATACGGCTCCGAGCGCCAGCCTCTTTGAGCCGCGGTTCAATCTTTGCTTTTTCTCGAGCCTTCACCGCGCGCGTTATCTCCTTTACGCAGTCGCCGTAATGGTTCGCCGGCACCATCGACTGCGAGACGTCCACCTGGTCGATTCGACGAAACTAGAATGTGTCGGCACCGACCCGAGGGCGACGGTTTACTTCGAAGTCGATGGGGAACTAGTCGGACGCCTTCCGGCAATCTTCGAAATCGTCCCCGACGCCCTCACGCTGCTCGTCCCGGGGGGGCCTTGACACCGACTCGATATGCCACTCTGGCAATGGCGATCGGAGCGAACCTCCCGGATGTTGACCTGGTGACGCGATTCGCCGGCAGCACGGTCTTCCTCAAATACCACCGAGGGATTACGCACTCATTCCTGGGTGTTTCTGTGCTCGCCGCCCTTTTGGCCGGCACATTCTTTTTGCTCGGACGTCGGGCGCAGCCCGCGAAAAATTCGCCCCCGCTTGACGGTCGCTGGCTGCTGGCGGGGTGCTGGTTGGCTACTGCCAGCCATCTTCTGCTCGATTTCACGAACTCTTACGGCGTGCGGCCTTTCCTCCCGTTCAGCGGAAAGTGGTACGCCTGGGACATCGTCTTCATCGTCGATCCCGTATTGCTCGGGCTGATGGGGGCTGGGCTGGGTCTGCCGATGGTCCTGCGGATCGTATCGGAGGAAGTCGGGGCCGGGAAGCCGTCCCTGCGGCGTGGCGCCGTGTTTTCGCTCTGCTCGATGTTGGCGTTTTGGGGATTGCGCGACGTCGCGCACCGCCGAGTCCTGAGCCTCCTGGACTCGCATGTTTACGGTCAAGAGAATCCTCTGCGGCTGGGGGCCTTTCCTTCTCCCGCAAACCCTTTCGCCTGGACGGGTGTTGTTGAGACTGATTTCACTTTCCGCATTCTGGAGGTCAGTGCCCTCGATGAAGGGGCGGACTCGGAGCCTGAGCGCACTTACCATAAGCCTGAACCCTCGACCGTCCTGGATGCGGCGCTCAAGACCCGGACGGCCGCCGTGTTTTCCGATTTTGCCCGATTCCTTTGGGCCCAAGTCCACGAGGATGAAGAGGGGTACACGGTCATCCTTCAGGACCTGCGGTTCGTCTCTCATGATGTTCGGCGCCACGGGTTTACGGCCGAAATCGGCCTCGACAAGAGCCTGACCGCGCGATCCGAGTGGTTTAGTATCTGGGGCCGGCCGGATGATCCTTAGAATGTTCAGGAAGAGCCCGGGCCCGCAGGATCGCCGGGCACCCTCGCTCCGCGCCGCATCGCCCAGCGGAAAACCAGGGCTGCGCTCAGGATAAGACTTGCGAGCGCAATCGAGGCCCAACTGAAGTTGTCTTTCAGATAGCTTTCCGCCCGGACGCCGTAGCGCGCTCCCATCCACGCATCCGCAGCAAACCTCAGGGCCCGCCCCGTGACCAGTGCGATGCCAAATCGGAGTGTGTTCATCCGGAGTACTCCGGCGCCGATCACAACAGGCTTCAATGGTACCGGAGGGGGTAGAAGGGACGCCATCAGGACGGCGAGAAAATCGTTACGGCTGAGCCATGATCGAACCCTTCCCATTTTCTCCGGCGAACGGTTCTGCCACAGCCAGTTGCCTCCTGCGCGGGCAAGTCCGTAAATGACACCGGCTCCCAGGACCGACCCCGCCGTAGTGAGGAGGGCATAGACCGCCGCTTTCCGGGGAGACTGACTTGAGAGATGGATAAGTAGCAGGTCATTCACAAACGGGAACGTCAGGAAGGAGGAATCGAGGAACGATATCGCAAAGAGTCCCCAGCCCCCGTAAAGGGCC
>QHZM01000328.1 GCA_003224665.1 Acidobacteriota bacterium | reverse complement strand
GCAAAGCTCGTCCGATGCAGGTCACCTTGGCGAAAGCTCAGATGAGTGAGGGCAACAGCTCGGATATCTCCATATGGATTGCTGGTGACCTGGCATAAAATCCAGTCATCGTGATCCGCGTCCGCCAGGACGACTGCAGGTCGCAGTTTCGACCGCGAGAGGTCCGAAAATGGAAAAGGGAGGAGAACTACGGCTCCGACTGAAGGTGTGACCACGCCTCGTCCTCTTCCGGCCGACTCCAGTCCTTGGCCAGTGCGGGCTCACTGAGCAGGGCGGTTTCGCTTACATGTCCTCGCGAGGCGTCATCGAAAAGTGTGACCAATGCGCGCCGTGCTTTGGGAAGCTTTACATCTTCGAGCAAACGGATCCGGCCCCGTTTGTCCACGACGGCTTCTATGGTTCGGATCGTGTTTGATCTCCGTCTCCGCACGTTAACCTTAAGTTTCATTATACCTCTTGTAGTCCTCTGGCCTCACGGAGAAGGAGCAGGCGAATGTGGTAGCTTAAGTCGTTGTCTGTGGCCACCTTGCCCTGCCATCCATGGAGCGGCAAAGTCTGCATGATATGCGAAGGTACGAGGGTTTGCCCTTACGAACTCCCCCTGTTACAGCAGGGGGTTAAGACCCCGTCCTTCCATTCAACACCGCGGCAAGCGCCTGGCCCGTAAACGATCTTTTCGAGCGGGCCACCTCTTCTGGCGTGCCTTCAGCGACAATCCGCCCGCCGGCCTCGCCTCCCTCCGGCCCCAGGTCAATGATCCAGTCCGCTTGTTTCACGACGTCGAGATGATGCTCGATGATGATGACGGTGTTGCCCAGGCCTGTCAAGCGGATGAGCACCTGCATGAGCTGCTTGACGTCGTCAAAGTGCAGGCCGGTCGTCGGCTCGTCCAGGATGTAAACCGTGCGGCCGGTCTGCCGGCGGCTGAGCTCGCGGCCGAGCTTGATGCGCTGGGCCTCGCCGCCGGAAAGCGTCGTCGCGGGCTGGCCGAGGTGGATATAGCCAAGGCCCACGTCCAGGAGCGTCTGCAACTTCCGAGCACATAGACGTCCGGCAGGAAGTTCATTTCGATGCGCCTCAGGCCCTCTCCCTGGCATGCCTTGCACCGCCCGCCCTTGACGTTAAAGCTGAAGCGGCCTGCGCGGTACCCTCGTTCCCGCGATTCCGGCAGCATGGCGAACAGCTCTCGAATCGGCGTGAAGAGCCCGGTGTAGGTGGCGGGGTTTGAGCGCGGGGTGCGGCCGATCGCCGACTGATCAATGACGATCACCTTGTCGATATGCTCCAGGCCTTGGATGGCGCGGTGGGCTCCGGGTTCCTCGATGGCGCGGTAGATTTTCCTGGCGATGGTTCGGTAGAGGATGTCGTTCACCAGCGTGGACTTGCCCGAACCAGAGACTCCCGTCACCACGGTGAGGACGCCGAGAGGGAAAGAGACGTCGATATTCCTCAAGTTGTTGGCCCGCGCGCCCAGCACGGAAAGGAACTTTCCGTTGGCAGACCGGCGAGAGGAAGGGACCGGGATGAGGAGCGACCGGGAAAGATACCGGCCCGTGAGGGATTCCTTGGCCTCCGCGATTTTATTCGGGGGACCGCAGGCAACCAGATATCCCCCCTGCTTGCCGGCCCCCGGCCCGAGGTCGATGACGTAGTCGGCGCGGCGAATGGTCTCTTCATCGTGTTCGACGACCAGGACCGTATTGCCGAGGTCGCGCAGCTTTTCGAGAGTTCTAAGGAGCCGTTCGTTGTCGCGCGGGTGAAGGCCGATGCTCGGCTCGTCGAGGACGTAAAGGACTCCGCGCAGCTTTGAGCCGATCTGCGTGGCCAGCCGAACGCGCTGGCTCTCTCCGGTCGAGATGGTGGCGGCGGAGCGATTGAGACTGAGGTAGCCGAGCCCGACGCCCATCAAAAACTCCAGGCGCTCGGAAATCTCGTTCAGAATGCGGCGGGCCAGGATCTCCTCGCGAGGGGTGAGCTTGAGCTTTTTCAGACCTTCGGCGGCGCGGGTGATCGGCAACACGGCGAGATCGGCAATCGAGAGCTCCGCAACTTTCACCGCGAGACTTTCCGGTCGCAGGCGCCTGCCCTGGCATTTCCAGCAGACGACCGCGGACATGAATTGCTCAAACCATTCGCGGTAGCTCGCCGAGGTTGTCTCGCCGTACCACTGCTCCAGGAGTGGGATGACACCTGAAAAAACGGACTGCGCGCGCGGGTTATCGGGGTTCCTCCCGACGAGGACGAGGTTCTGAATCTTGCGAGGAAACTTTTCGAACGGAGTGTTGAGGTCGAACCGGTAGATTTCGGCGGCGCGCGCCAGGCTCCGCTGCAGGAACGTTGATCCCCCGCCGGGACCGAGACCACCCCGGAAGAGGGGCCTCGACCAATCGGCGATGACCTTGGCAGGGTCGAAGGCGTACCGGCTGCCCAGTCCTTTGCAGGCCTCGCAGGCCCCATAAACGCTGTTGAAGGAAAAGGATCGGGGCTCGAGGCGCGGGATATTGATTCCGCAGTCTGCGCAAGCCCATTCCTGGGAATAGAGGCGCTCTTCGCCGTCCACCACGGCCACCAGGACAATGCCCTTGGCGAGCTTCATCGCCGTCTCGATCGACGCAGCCAGCCGGCTCTCGATTCCGGGTTTGAGGAGCAGCCGGTCCACGACGACTTCAATCGTGTGGTTGCGGCGCCGGTCGAGCTGGATCTCCTCATCGAGCTGTTGGAGCTTTTTGTCCACCCTGACGCGGACAAACCCCTGCCGGGATAATTGCTCGAAAAGTTTTTTGAATTCCCCTTTCCGCCCGCGCACCACGGGCGCCAGAATCATGATGCGCGCGCCGTCGGCATTCTCCCCGGGATGCTGATTGTCCCGGAGGGCCATGATGGAAGCCACGATCTGGTCGGTCGTCTGGCGCGAGATGGGGCGCCCGCAGCGGTGGCAGTGGGGGATGCCGATCGAGGCGTAAAGCAGGCGCAGGTAGTCGTAGATCTCCGTGATCGTGCCGACCGTCGAACGCGGGCTGCGGCTGGTCGTTTTCTGTTCGATAGAGATGGCGGGGCTGAGGCCTTCGATCGAGTCCACGTCCGGCCGCTCCATCTGGTCGAGGAACTGGCGGGCGTAAGGCGAAAGGGTTTGGACATAACGGCGCTGCCCCTCGGCATAAATCAGGTCGAAGGCCAGGCTCGACTTGCCGGACCCGCTCAACCCCGTCACAACGCTTAAGGTGTTCCGGGGAATTTCGAGGTCAAAATTTTTCAGGTTGTGCTGGCGAGCGCCCCGAACCGTAATCCGGTCGATCATGGGCCCCTGGGTTCTACAGCGAAGAATTTCGGGAGTAAGCCAAACCCCCATGCTAGACGAGCGGCAGAACTGCTGCGATGCCGACGAGTGCGCCCGCGACAGTATCCGCCGCGTAGTGGTAACGCCCGTACACCGTCGCCGCCGCAACACTGAGCGCGGCGACCGTTAACACTGCGCCGACGCGCGGCAGGTAGCGCCAGACCGCAAGCGCCGTCGCCGTCACTCCGGCGACGTGCCCGCTTGGAAAAATGCAGGCCTGGACGCTGTACTGGCCGAGGATCCAGGAATTCATCATCCGAAAGATGGGATCAACCTTCGGCCCGGGGAGGTCGTGGAATAGTATTCGGGGTGGCGTGAGGGGAAATAGAGGGAAAATGAGATAGCAGAAAAACAGGGCTGAGAGGACAGCCGTCCAGAAATGGTCGACCACTTCGCCCGCGCTGCGGCCGCCCAAGTCGCCATATTGCAAGGCGATGGACAGGCTGCCCAGACCCAGTGGGACGAGCGGGTAGCAAAGAAAGTACCAAATCTCCAGGTATTGCTGGAGCCAGGGCGACGCCAGTGAAAGAACGCCAACCACCCAGCGGTGTTTGAGCACGGCCCAGTCCCAGCGAACGAAAAGATGATCGAGGCGATGAGTCGGGTCAGGGACGAGGAGAAGCCCCGACTCGCGGTAGGCCAGAAGGATGAGGAGGCAAGGGAGCCAGTCGCGGACTTTCTCAAAAAACTGCCCGCGCGTTTCGCGGCCGAGCGAGCTTAGCGCGAGGAGAAGGGAGACCGCGATCAGGTTCAGGCCGACAAGCGTTAACCGCTCGCGGGCCGAAAGTCGCGCGATCAATGCAGCGACGATCACATAGGAGAAGAAAACCAGCGCCAGCTTTTCCGCCGTCCGGAGCCGGAACGTTCGCTCAACGGAGATTGCCCGCGCTTCTGCCACCGATTTCACCGCCCAGTGTTCGGACAATGCGTATTTTCTCACAAGACCTTGATCGCGTGGACCCGCAGCCCTGCAGAGACGGGCCCGCCTTTTTCAGAAGCCATTTGCGTTCCAAAGTCAATGAGGGAATCAACCTGTTTTCTATGAATTGGAAAACCCAGCGAGAGCGGGTGAACAAGGCAACGTCGCCTTTGGCCTCCACTCGTCGCATAAGGCCGACATCGCTGGAGCTTGCTCGAGTCAACCGGGATTCACTCCTGTCCCAGTTTTGCTCTCTGCTGCCTGGGTGGAGACGGCGACGATAATAGGCCACGTGCGGCATTGCTCCGGCTTGTCGCGGCCTCGCCAAGATGCAGCTTTGGCACTTGTGGTAACGGGATGTGTGGGGAGGGCGAGCCGCCGGTGATATAATCCCCCATTGCTGAAGCAAGCGGTGTTGATTTTTAGCGCCATTCGGTCATTCGAACGTCGCCTGCAAGGGGGGGCAGCAAATTCGCTCGGAGGTTGGGGAGGGGCCTTTGTCCCGTGTGGCGGGTCAAGGTCTAACCCTTGATCCTCCCAAGCGAGTGCAGAAGGGAGGAAAAATGAAAAGGCGTTTTTTCCGTTATGACGTGCTGCTGCTCCTGCTCGGCTCGGTCGTTTCGCTTCTGGAGACCGGGCTCGGAGCGTCCGTTGCTCCCCAAACGAGAATTCAGGTGCGGCTGAACGAAAAACTCGAGACCGGCCAGGCGCAATCAGGGCAAACGTTTTCAGGCACTATCGCGCGCTCGGTGACGGTCGGCGGGAGAGTCGTGCTGGCCCGGGGGACGAGGGTGAAAGGACGCGTGGTCGAGGCGGTGAGTTCCGGCCGCTTGAAGCGACCGGCTTCGATCACGCTCGAATTGACTCAAGTGGGCGGCGCTTCGATTCGCACAGAACCGCTGCGCCTCGACGAACAGTCGCACGTAGTTCGGATTGCGGAATTGATTGGGGGCGGCGCGGCTACCGGGACTCTGCTGAGCGCGGCGGCCGGAGGAAAGAAGGGTGCGGCGGTGGGTGCGGCCGCAGGGGCGGGAGCCGGCACGGCGGTCGCGTACTTTACAGGGAAGAAGGAGATCGTGCTCCCTCCCGAAACCTGGCTCACCTTTGTCGTCTCATCGTCTGGAGGGTCGGTGGCTGACGCGGCACCCGTGGCACCCCCCGAGCGACGCGCCGTGCGCCGCCGCGAGGACGATGACGAAGACCAGGAGTATGAAGAACGGGAAGAGGAGCGCCGCCCGGCCTTCTCGGAGCACGACCGGGAGATCATCGTTCGGTATTTCAGGGGCAGCACCTCCAACCTTCCGCCCGGCCTGGCCAAACGCGGAGGGAATTTGCCTCCGGGCCTCGAACGGCACCTCGAGCGGAACGGAACTCTTCCCCCGGGGCTCGAGAAACGCGTTGAGCGTTTTCCGGTCGTGCTCGAACGGCAATTGCCGCGGTTGCCCAGGGGCTACTCCCGAGTGATGATCTCCGGCCGAGCGATAATCATCGACGGCAACAACCGGATTCTCGACCTGATGTTCATCCGCGAATAGGGGCAGCCTGCAAAAAGCCTCTCCGTGGACGACCGCGCAAAAAGCGCCTCATCCAACTCTCCGCGCGTAATTGCATCGAAATTGAGAGGTGGGAGAAAGGCGAGGCGGTATTTTTGACTTTGACGATCTGGCCGTTTGATGGTCAAATGTACCGCCTTCCAGATAAACCGGCGGATGCTGGCGGGGAGAGGTTGGACAGAGCCTTAATGATTCGGCGGTTTTTGGGCGCACTCGTCGCGAGCGCGATGGCCACGGCCTTGCTGGCGGCGGCCCCCGTCCAGCAGGAAGAGCCCCAGGCGAACGAAGACGAGATCACGGTCCCCGAAGGCACTGAATTCAAGCTGCAACTGCACACCACGATTAATTCCAAGACCTCGAAAGCCGGTGACCGTGTCCTCACGACTTTACTCGACCCGGTCGCCGTCGAAGACCAGGACGTATTGGCCAAGGGCGTGCGGGTTGACGGCCACATCGGCGAGGTCAAGGCCGCCGGGCGGCGCGGCAAGGGCGGCTATCTGACCGTAGTGTTCGACACCGTCGAATTGCCGAATGGGGAAAAAGTGGCCATCCTCGGGTCGCTGACCGAAATCTTTTCCAGCGAAGGTGGAGATCGTTCGGTTGTCGGCCCGGAAGGCGACTTGAAGGGACGCGGGCCGTCCTTCAAAAAGCGGGCGGCCATTATCGCAGCACCGACGGCAGCAGGAGTTGCAGGCGGGGTCGGACCCGGAATCGCCGCAGGGGTCGGTGGAATAATGGCCGCCGTGCTCATCCCCCGCGGCAAACAGGCCTTGTTGATGGCCGGGTCGTTAATCGGAATGCGCCTCGACCGCGACGTGACCCTTAACCTGCCTCGAAGCACGAAGTGACGCCGAGCGTGCATCAGGTAACACCGGGCGTCGGTCCAATCATCGAGCACTAAATTTTTGTGCGGCCCGTCGAAAGCCACCGCGGCGAATCGTTTGATCTGCTTTCCATCCTGAGATAGATTGCCCTTCCACATAATTTGCTCTTTTCACGCTCCTCGAGTCGCGGCCACTTTCGGCCAAAGAATTTTGCGAGTCTCTAAATCTCAACCTCCGGCCCGGACAGGCTCTGCTCTCCGCGCTTGTTGCCCTGGGCCTTCTGCGATTGCGGCAGGGGCGGTACTCGAATTCGCGGCTTGCCTCGCGATGGCTGGTGAAAGGGAAGACGGAGTATCTTGGCGATGGGATCGCGATGCTCCGCGACAGGCTCTACGAGCCCTGGGGGCGACTCGACCGCGCAGTGCGAACGAACCGTCCGACGTCTTTTGATTCATCCCAGGGCGAGTTGTTCGATTACCTCAAAGGACGTGCCGAGGAGCAGAAGAAATTCGTGGACGGCACTCACGCCCTCGGGCTTATTCCGTCAAGAGCGCTGGCGCGGCGGTTCGATTTTTCGCGGTTTCGTCACCTGGCGGACTTGGGAGGGGGTTCCGGGGTATTTGCCATCGAAATTGCGCGCCGCCACCGCCACCTGCGCGCGACGGTCGTGGAACGCGAGCCCGTCTGTCCGCTTGCTGAGCAGTACATCCGGGCGGAAGGGCTCGAGGGAAGGGTCAGCTCCCAGGCGGGGGACTTTTTCCGCGACCCCTTGCCGGCCGGGGCGGACATCGCGCTTCTCTCCCACGTCGTCCACGACTTCTCGCCGGAAGAAAACGCGGCCCTGTTGCGCCACCTGTCTAACGAGCTCCCGCCGCGCGGCGCCCTTATTCTGAGCGAATGGCTGCTCGATGAGGACCGGAGCGGTCCTCTCGCGGCCGCTTTAATGTCCTTGAGCATGCTGGTCGATACCCGCGGCGGCAGGAGCTACACTTACGGCGAACTGCGGGAACTCCTCCGCGCCGCCGGGTTTCGGTCGGTCGAGCGGCGGGCTTTGCTTGGCGCCGCACAGCTTGTCGTAGCAAGAAAAGCTTGAGCTCGGCTCCCCTGAGGACTTCCCCAAGGGCGCCACCGTCACCGGGCAGCCCGTCTCGGCGGCGTCAGCCGCGCCACTTCGGGCAAGCGGACAAGCTGGGAAGCGGAAACCAGCTCAATGTCAGCCCGGTCGAATTCAGGAGAAAACTTGGCGAGCGCTTCAAGCGTCGTGGGATAGGGGTGCCCGATGGCGAGGGCAACGTTCTGCTCTTCGGCCAGGCGGCGAAATTCCCGGAGTTTTTCGAGCGCATAGGCAACCGTCTCCGTGTCATCCAGGAACACCGACCGGTAGAAGGCGGGAATGCCCTGGCGGCGGGCGCAGTCGAGGGCGACGCTGGCGGCGGTCGTGCGGCTGTCCACGAAATAGAGACGGTGTTCGGCGAATATCCTCATGACCGACGTCATGAGTGCAGGATCGGCTGTGGCGCGCGAACCCATGTGATTGTTCACCCCGGCGCTGAAAGGGACCGAAGCCAGGTCTTCCTCGATGATTCGAGACAGATCACTTGGGCGCATTCCGACTTTGATTTCGCCTGAGCCGGGTCCTGCGGCGGCGCCTGGCTCGGGCTGCATCGGCAAATGCAGCATGACTTCTCCACCCGCCCGGTGCGCCTCTTCGGCGATCTCCGTGGAGTGGGGAAGGTGAGGCAGTACGGAAAACGTCAAGGGCAGGCGCAAGCGGACCAGCTTCCGGGCGACTTCAAGGTCTTGGCCCAGATCGTCTATGACGATCGCGGCCCTCCGGAGTTGACGGACTTCGCGCAGCCGCCACCGAGCGACCAACCCGCCGTCGCGCGCGAGCCTCAGCTCGCGAACACGATACTTGCCTTCTCCCTGTTTCTCCCTGACCCGGATTTCGAGGTCTTGCTCCTTGGATTCGCGCTCGATCGCCGCAGTGACCGCCTCATAGGCGTCCGGAGTGGCCAGCACCTCGAAGCTGGGAGGGCTCGCCGGGGAAGCTCGACGCGGCGCCTTGATCCAGACCTGGCTCCCGCCCGCCGTTTCGGCTGCTTCTCGGAGCCGGTTTATCCTCTCACGCCGCTCCGCCTCGGAGAGCCGTCGCGGGGCGATCCGGCTGCACGCGCTGCCGGAGATCAAACCAAGGAGCACTAGGAAGGCGAGGAGAGGCCGGGCTGAAGGAGGCGAGTACCGCTTTTCGGACGGAGCCGGTGGGGTTGGGAGGAAAAAGGCTGGCCGCGCCGGACGAGACTTGGTCTCCGCTTGCCGGGGACAGCTTGGCACGGCTCAGGCGGCTTTTGCAGGCGCGGATTTTTGCTTCAGCACTTCGATGGCCTTGCGAAGCTGCTGGTCGTCTTTCTCGCCGAAGTGCTCGGGCCCTTCGGACTCGCTTTCGTCTTCCAGACTGGCGATGCCGCCGCCAGGCAACTGGACAACGTTCGGAGTCACTCCGTTGTCCTGGAGGGTCTTGCCGTCGGGCCCGTAGTATTTGGCCACCGAAAGGAGGACAGCGGAGCCATCCCCGATCGGAATCGCTTTCTGGACGACGCCGATGCCGAAACTGCGGACGCCGACCACATCCCCGCGTTTGTTCCCGAG
>QHZM01000327.1 GCA_003224665.1 Acidobacteriota bacterium | reverse complement strand
CCGTACTCTTTGATCGGATACATCACGAGCGCGCCTTGCACGGAGACGAAACTCCTGAGGCCGCTGTCGCCGCGCTCGAGCTCCTGCATGATGAGCCCGTACTGGACGTTGGACATGTCGGCGCAGCCGTACCCCTGGAGGTTCGCGCCGTAGAAGCCCAGCTCGGCCATCAGGGGGACGAGGTGCTTCGGGAACTTCCCTTCGCGGTTCCACTCTTCGATGTGTGGGATGACTTCTTTCTCCACAAACTCCCGCACCGCCCGGCGGACGAGTTTTTCTTCGTCGCTGAAGAGGGAGTCGATTTCCAAGAAGTCAACGCCGTGAAAGGGAAACATGGTGGTTCTCCTTGCGGCAGATCCCGCAGGCGTGGCTCAGGGCTGCGCACGTCGCCGTCTGGTCGAGGGTTTCAAAGTGGCCAGGGTGATGCGGTTCAGTCGGTGTGACTCGCCACAGAAATCGATTCTAGCGGCCGCTCCTTGCGAGGTCAAGCAACCGTCCCGCGTTGGTATTGCTTCTCGAGGCGCATATAATGGCCGCATGGATGAGCGAACGCGGCTGACCGCAATGGTCAAAGCGGCGGGTTGAGCGGCCAAGTTGAGTCCAAGTATTTTGGACTCGGTGCTGGGCAAGCTCCCCAAACAGACCGACCCGAACGTCCTCATCGGCTTCGATACCGCCGACGACGCCGGAGTGTACCTCCTGACGCCTGAACTCGCGCTCGTCCAGACCGTGGACTTCTTCACGCCCATCGTGGACGACCCCTACACCTTCGGCCAGGTGGCGGCGGCGAATTCGTTGAGCGACGTCTATGCGATGGGCGGGCGGCCCATCTCGGCGCTCTCGATTGTCGGCTTCCCCAACACCGGGCGCGGCGTCGAAATCCTCGAGCAAATCCTTCAGGGCGGGCTGGCCAAGATGCAGGAGGCGGGCTGCGCGGTGATCGGCGGGCACTCGATCGGAGACGAAGAGATCAAGTTCGGCTACGCGGTCACCGGCCTGGTCAACCCGAAACGCGTCCTGTCAAACTCCGCAGCCCGGCCGGGCGACCGGCTGGTGCTGACCAAACGCATCGGCACCGGCATCATCTCGACCGCGCTCAAAAAGGACCGCGCCAGCGAGGCTGCTGCGCGAGCCGCCACCGAGTCCATGTGCGCGCTCAACCGCGGGGCCAGCGAAGTGGCGCTCGAATTCGACGTCCACGCCGCCACGGACATCACCGGCTTCGGCCTGCTGGGCCACGCTCGCGAAATGGCCGTCGGCAGCAAAGTGAGCCTGGTTATTGACGCCAAGCGCGTCGAGTTCCTGCCCGAAGCCGCCGAATATTCGCGCCAGGGCCACATCCCCGGCGGGCTCAAGAGAAACGTCGAATTCATTTCGGGCTGCGTCGAGTTCTCGAATGGCGTGCCGGAAGAAATCAGGAACCTGCTCTACGACCCGCAGACGTCGGGCGGTTTGCTCCTCTCCGTCGCCCCCGGCGACGCCCCAAAACTCCTCCAAGCGCTCCGCGAGAAACACATCCCCGCTCAGGAGATCGGGGAAGTCATCGAGAAGTCCCGGCCCCTGATCCGAGTCCGATAACCGCGCCCGGCTCAGGCGGAGCCGAAAGCTTGCGCGCCTGAAATCCCCCTCGGACCCGCACCTGCCCGCATTTCTATTGACTGGCCACACGTCCTCTCGTAGGGTTTGGGGTTCTGCCAGCCTGGTCGCTAGCTCATCGAGAAAATAACCTGACATCGCAGACGCGATGCCGCAAACTCCACCTGCGAAGCTTTCGCCCCTGACTCCAGCGGTTCTAAGTCTCTGGCTCGTCGGTCTTTTAAGCGCCCTGGACGTTTATCAAATGCTGCCGCCCTCGCCCGCTCCGCGAGATGCGCCGCCGACGGAATTTCCCTCAGAGCGCGCGCTCTCTACGACTAGCTCAGGTTCAGGCCCGCTCAGCCGCGCGGGTTGAAACCACATGAGGGGGTTGACGTCCTGGAACTCGACTTGAAGTAAACGCCCGCGTTGCGCGCGGCAGGAACTGAGGTTAAGATGGCGCGTTATGAAAAAAGGCGTCCCTGTGCAGCTCATTGTTGCCGTGGCGATTCTTCTTGTCGGGAGCGCCTTTCTCGCGGCGGAATACTCTCTGGTCAAATGGTACCCGCACTACCAGCAGCGAGTGACTGAGCGGACTCTGAGGCCCGTTCCCGTCCGCGACGCATCCCTGGGCGTCGAGGTCCAGGTGGCGGCGGGAATTTACGGGAGGGTTTCGAGCTTTCCGGGCGGCCTGCGGATTTCCCATCCCAAGCTCTGGAGCGTGCCGCCGACGCTTGCCATCACGTCGCAACCCAATCTCGACCACTCGTCCGAATTTTCCCCGCAAGTCCTGGCCAAGTGGGAAACGCAGGGAGTTTACGAGCAAATCCCGCGCTACCGTTTCGAGCATGCCAAAATCAACAATCGTGACGCGGTCCTGATCTGGCAGCTCAAAGACCGCACTATGGCTCTCACCGCTCGCGTGATCACGCCCGAGCGGATCATCGTGGCGGAATGCTCGACCGGCCGAGAAGACGAGTCGCTTTTCCTGCAGGCTTGCGAGTCCAGCCTGCGCACGATTAAAATCGCCGGCCCGGAGCCGCCGCCGGCCCCGCCGCGCGGGGTCGAGGAAATTGCATCGCCCGCGCCGAGCCGCCCGCGCTGATTCACCGGGCCGCGATGGGCGCGAGTTGCGTCGCGCCTCGGCTTGAAATTCATCCATGCCCGCCTGGGAACGAATCGAAGGAAACTTGGCCACCCCCGCGGGTTTTCGCGGCGCGGCTGTAGCCGCAGGGATCAAGAAGGTCGAAGGGTCGTTCGACCTGGCCCTGCTGGTCTCGGACGCGCGTGAGACCTCCGCCGCGGGCACCTTCACGACCAACCTCGCAGCCGCGGCGCCCGTCATCCTTTGCCGGAAGAACCTCCGAGCAAGCGGCGGGCGAGCCCGCGCCGTCGTCGTCAACTCGGGCAACGCCAACGCCTGCACGGGCCGCGCGGGTCTGCGCACGGCCGAGCAGACGGCGCGGGCCGCCGCAAAACTGCTCGGCGTGCCGGCCCAGCAAGTCCTGGTCGCCTCGACGGGAGTCATCGGCATCCCGCTCAGATCTGAACTCATCTTGAGCCAGCTCCCAGCCCTCAAGGAGATGCTCTCGACCCAAAATGCCTCCGCCTTCGCACGCGCGATCATGACCACGGACACATTTCCAAAGTCCTGCGTGCTGCGGTCGGAGATCGAAGGCAAGGCCGTTCACCTCGCCGGCGTGACCAAAGGCGCCGGCATGATCCACCCGCCGAACGACTCTGTGATGGCGCTCGCGAGCGGACTTGCGGGCGTGGCCGCGCGTCCTGGAAACAAATTTGGGCAGCACTTCTTCGCGGGGCTCACCGAACTCTGCCAGACGCTTGCGAAGATGATCGCCAGGGACGGCGAAGGGGCGAGCAAGCTCGTCACCATCGAAGTCCTCGGCGCCCGGAACGCGAGCGACGCCGAACGCATCGCGCGCTCGATTTCGAACTCGCCGCTCGTCAAGACGGCCATCGCCGGCAGCGACCCCAACTGGGGCCGCATCATGTGCGCCGCCGGCTATTCGGGCGCGAAGTTTGATCCCACGAGGGCGGACATCCTCGTCAACCATTTGTTCCTCTGCCGCAACGGGCTCGACGCCGGCTTCGACGAAGGAGCTGCCAAGCGCGAACTCGACCAAAAAGAGCTGACCATCCGCCTGGACCTCCACCAGGGCAAAGGTTCCGCCCGCATGTGGACCTGCGACTTTACCCGCGACTACATCGACATCAACGCCTCGTACCGCACGTAGCAGCGCCGCCGGCGGCCCTCCCGCGAGCCTTTGCAGCCCGTCTGCTATAATCGTTAATCTCGCAGAATGTCCGGAATCATCGGCTATATCGGGAACAAGCGCGTGGTGCCCGTCGTGCTCGAAGGGCTGCAGCGGCTCCAGTACCGCGGCTACGATTCGGCGGGCCTGGCGGTGATACGAGACGGCGTGCTCCAAATCCGCCGAGCCAAAGGCAAGCTGCGGAACCTCGAAGAAGTCATCCGCCTGAACCCGCTCGACGGCACCTACGGCATCGGGCACACGCGCTGGGCGACGCATGGCGCGCCCACCGAAGAAAACGCGCACCCGCACCGAGACTGTCACGGGACCGTCGTCGTGGTCCACAACGGCATCATTGAGAATTATCTTGAGCTCCGCAGGCAGCTCGAGGCCGAAGGACACCGCTTCACGACCGAGACGGACACGGAAGTCATTGCGCACCTGATCGAGAAACACCAGAACGGGCTGCGCGCCGGCGCCGAAGAGGGCAGCGGCAGGGCGACCAGCCTGGAGGATGCGGTGCGCCAAGCGGTCCGCCAGCTCAAAGGCGTGTTTGCGCTGGCCATCATCTCGACCAAGGACCTCAACAAGATCGTCGCAGTCCGCCAGGGGCCGCCCGCGGTGATTGGCCTGGGCAAAGACGAATACTTTGTGGGGAGCGACGTGCCGGCCATCCTGTATCACACGCGCGACCTCTTCTTCATGGGAGACGGTGACGTGGCCATCCTCACTCCGAACGGCGTCAAGCTGACCGACTTCGACGGCCACCCGGTCACGCGGCGCGTCCAGCACATCAGTTGGGACCCCATCCTGGCGGAAAAAGGCGGCTTCAAACATTTCACGCTGAAAGAAATTTACGAGCAGCCGCGCGCCGTGCGCGACACGATGCTGGGCAGGTTTTCGCCCGAAACGGGCCAGGTGTTTCTGGACGAGATGGACATCACCGAAGACGATTTCCGGTCGTTCCGCGAGATCAAGATCGTCGCCGCCGGCACCTCGCGTCACGCGGCTCTGGCGGGCAAGATCATGATCGAGCGGCTGGCGCGGGTGCCGGTGGAAGTGGACTATGCTTCGGAATTCCGTTACCGCGACCCGCTGGTGGACTCGAGGACGCTGACCATGCTCCTCACCCAGTCCGGCGAGACGGCGGACACCATCGCCGGCCAGCGCGAAGCCCAGGCCAAAGGGTCGAAGACCCTGTCGGTCTGCAACGTCCTCGGCAGCATGGTGCCGCGCGAGGCCAACGGCACGATTTACACCCACGCCGGGCCGGAGATCGGCGTCGGCTCGACCAAAACTTTCACCGCCGAGCTGACCGCGCTCTATCTTTTCGCCGTGTACCTCGGGCAAATCCGCAGCCTGCTGCCGCCGGGCGACGCCAAAGCGCTGCTCGTCGACCTGACGGCCCTGCCGAAGCAGCTCGAGTCCGTGCTCCAAAAAGACGAGGACTTTGAAGACCTGGCGCGACACTTCTACCGCACTTCCGACTTCCTCTTTCTCGGCCGCGGTGTGCACTTCCCGGTAGCGCTCGAGGGCGCCCTGAAGATGAAGAAGCTCTCCTACATTCACGCGGAGGCGTATCCCGCGGGCGAGATGAAACACGGGCCGAACGCGCTCATCACCGACGGCCTGCCCGTCGTCGTCATCGCCACGTGCGACTCGAGGTCGGCGGACTCGAAACTGCGGTACGGGCGGACCATCGCCAACATCAAGGAAGCGAAGGCGCGCGGTGCGGCCATCCTGGCCCTGGTCACCGAAGGAGACCGCGAAGTGACCGAGATGGCCGACCACTTCATTACCTTGCCGCAGACGAACGAGCTGCTCTCCGCGCTGGTCGAAGCCGTGCCGCTGCAACTCCTCGCCTACCACATCGGCGTGCTGCGCGGGTGCGACGTGGACCAGCCGAGGAATCTCGCAAAGTCGGTTACGGTGGAATAAGACCTTGGCCGAACTTGGGGTTGAGGCACGGAAGGAATCTGCCCGCCGGCGCCGGCGGTCGAGACGGGAACGATGAAACTCGTTTACTCCGACCAATACGACTTGAACCTCGGCAACCACGTCTTTCCTTCCGTCAAGTACCGCCTGACGAAAGAGAAGCTGCTGCGCGAGGGCGCGGCGAAGGCGGAGGACTTCGTCGAGCCCGGCCCGGCCTCGGACGCCGACGTGGCGCTGGTCCACCACCGCGAGTACATCCGCAAGCTCAAGACCGGCACGCTCTCTTATCTCGAAATCCTGCGGCTCGAGATCCCCTACTCCCCTGAACTCATCCACGCCGTGTGGCTGTGCGCCGAGGGCTCGACGCTCGCCGGCCGACTGGCGCTCGAAGACGGCGCGGCCGTCAACATCGGCGGAGGCTTTCACCACGCCTTCCCCGACCACGGCGAAGGCTTCTGCGTGATCCATGACATCGCCATTGCCATCCGCTCCCTGCAAAAAGCCAAAGTAATCGAGACTGCTATGACGGTTGATTGCGACGTTCACCACGGCAACGGCACGGCGGCAATTTTCGGCGCTGACCCCGCGGTTTATACCTTCTCGATTCACCAAGAAAACAACTACCCTTATCCGAAGCCGCCGAGCAACCTCGACGTCAACCTGGCGGA
>QHZM01000326.1 GCA_003224665.1 Acidobacteriota bacterium | reverse complement strand
GAAGGCGAGCTGCTTCCGGCCCTTGGGGGCGGGTCTCCACCTAGATGTCTTATTACATCTAGTGAGCACGATTTTCAAGCATTTTTTCGAATGCGGAAATAGAACGCGGCAGCTCCGGGAACACCCTGCGGGCCGAAACGCCGGTTTTTCGGGGGCTGCCCGCTCAGCAGCCATCAACCTTCCGAAGTGGCTGGCGCCGCATTGGGAAGGCGTCTCACTTGATGACGGCAGCGGCGAGCTTCAAAGTCCTTGCCCCTGTGAGCTCGCAGCCATCCCACGTTCCGGTCTCGAATTACGCCCGCACCCGTAACCGCGCATGCGAGTGAAGCAATTGGACTCGTCCCCGGCGGCTGCCTTTCCACATTTGTATTTTTAACTGGTAGAATCCGCGCTTTGATAGCGGCGGACGGGGAATTCGTCCTTTTTCGAAGCTTCCCGGCGCAGTAAATCGTTGACGGCCGTGCAGCGGGATCCCCGTCGTTGAAACGACGTTGCACTCCTCACTCCCAGCCCCTCTCCCCCTGGGAGAGGGTGGCCCGTAGGGGCAGGTGAGGGCGGCGGAGAGGAAGGCCGGACCTTGTTCCCCACGTCACCGCGTGCTGTTCCCAGGCCGAATGGAAAAGGGATTGTGACTCTTCTGGAGGCTTCTGCGGGAAGGTGAGCGACATGTTTGGAAGTTCGCGCAAAGCGGCTGCGGCGCTCAAGTCAATTCGGGGCCTTGAACACTTTGTCTGGGTGTTTATTTTCTTGCTGGTGAGCGCGCCCAGTCCGGCCCGAGCCTGGGGTGACCGAGCCCACCGGATGGTCAATGCCGCTGCCATTGAAAATTTGCCCGAGCCGTTACGGTCCTACTTCCGGAGCAGCATCGCATATTTAATTGACCACGCGAGTGAACCTGACCTTCTCGCAAGGGAAAACCCTGAAGAGCAGCCGCACCACTACACCGAAATTGACGCCGACGACGCCTATCCATTCCGCGCATTTCAAGAAGTTTTCTTGAGCAAACGCCTCGCTCCGACCGCCGCGGAGCGTCGGCACGGTGATTCCGTCTGGCAGATCGAGCGGTTCGCCTTGTTGATGGCCAGAGCAATAAGGCAGGGACGGTGGGGCGAGGCCGAGCACGCCGCTGTTTTTGCGGCCCATTATGCTTGCGATCTCACCCAGCCTCTTCACACGGCCGCTAATTATGACGGCCAGTTGACCAACCAGACTGGAATCCACGCGCGGTTTGAAACGGAACTGGTGAACGCATTCGCCGACCGCTGGGCCTTCCAGCCGAGGCCGCCAACCGACGAGCCTGACCTTCGAGCGCGGATATTCCGCGAGCTGCTCGAGAGCCACAGTTTTTGTGTTCCTCTCCTCGCAGCCGACCGCATCGCCGCAGCGGGGCGGACTTATCAGGACCCGCAATATTTTCCGGAATTTGCAAAACTCGCCGGCCCCCTCGCCCGGCGGCGTCTCGAGGCCGGAATCTCCTTCGTCAGCTCGCTCTGGTATACTGCGTGGGTCCGGGCAGGCCGGCCTGATTTGAGTAAAGGAAAAGTCAAAAGAAGGCGAGAGCTCTCCCCACGACCGCTGCGGCTGCATTGAGGAATTTATTTCCCCCGCTCAATTTCCAGTCGGCCCCGGGAGAATCTTGAGTGACGCGCAAACAAGCCCTTGTTCTTGGGGGAACAGTCGTCCTCACAACGAGCCTGATTGGGCTCGTCGCTTACAGACTGGGCTTGCGCCAAGCCTCAACGCGCGGAGCCGCGCCGTTCAGCACAGGCTCGGGAGCGGACGGCACCTGCGTGGATTTTCGCGATGCCCAATCTCGCGTCGGGCTGACGACCTGCGTTTCCGGCCGCATCGTTCGGGTGTTCACCTCGCGCGGCGGGCACACGTTCCTTGATTTTTGCGCGGACTACCGCGCGTGTCCTTTCGGGACGGTGATTTTTTCTTCCGACCGCGAAAAGTTCGCCAATTTCGGGACGCTGGCAGGCCGACAGGTGGAGATAAGGGGCACGGTTACTCTTTACCAGGGCCGCGCAGAAATCATCATTCATGATCCCCAGCAGATTCGACTGGCCCCCTGACAAACTCAGACGAAAAGTGTACAGGCGCGCGGCAGCAGCGCGCGCGGCCCTCTTTCTAATCTTTTGCTCGCTCGGTCCCGTGCCGCGGCAGATTGCGCTGGCCTTTTCGTCCTTTGTGGCCGCCCGCAGTTCCCTTCAGGGTTCGCCCCAGGCCGCGATGCGCCGCGGCGAGCACGCAGAGACCCAATACGACCTCGCGAGGCTGGCCTGGGAATTGGCCGGCCCGTCCGGCCTGGGGGAACCGGGTGCGTCAAATGGTCAGAAGGAAGATTACCTTGGCCTGGCGATTGCCTCGATGCGTCGAGCAACGTCTCTCCGGCCCCGTTCTCTCGAAATCCGCCTGAGTGCCGCCGAGCTGTACCTGGAAGCGCGCCGTCCGGAGGATGCTGTTGCCGAAGCCGAGGAGGCGGTGCGGCTTGAGCCGTCGAGTCCCGCGGCCCACGTTACGCTCGGGCGGGCCTACCTGGCCGAGGCTGAAGAGAACAAGGCAGAGCTCGAATTCAACGCGGCGCTGGGAATCGGCCCTGGGGATGGCCGAGCGCACCTCGAGTTAGGGCAGCTCCGTCTCCTCCAGAGGAAAGTGCCGGAGGCTCTGGAGGAATTCAGGCGGGCAGTCCGCGCATCGCCTAACTTGGCTCCCGCGTACGCGGCGTTAGGTGAACTTCTGGTCAGGCTTGGTCAACCGCTTGAGGCCCGCAGGGATCTCGAGAAAGCAATCGCGCTGGACGCTCGAGACTGGCGAAGCCAGTACTGGCTGGCGGTCCTCTTGATGGACGCCGGAGAGGCAGGGCGCGCGACACAGTTGTTCAAGGACGTGGCTCGCATCCGGCCGGACTTTCTGCCCGCGCGCGAGCAGGTCGGCCTGGCGTTGTTGCGGCGCGGTGACCTGCCCGGCGCTGAGGCTGAGGCTGAAGGTCTTCTGGCGCGAAATCCGCGGGCGGCCGAGGGCCACCGGCTGATGGCGCTCCTCCTCTGGAAGCGGCGCGACTACGAGGCCTCCTTGGCCGAGTGCGCCATGGCGCTCGAGACCGACCCGGAATCGGGGCAGATGCTTGCCCTTCAGGCGCTCGAACTTTGGCAGTTGAACCAGAAAATGGACGCGCGCCGGGCCT
>QHZM01000325.1 GCA_003224665.1 Acidobacteriota bacterium | reverse complement strand
GGTCGTGCCACTTCCTTCGGTCTCAGAGACGGCTGCTTGAGCCATTGAGTGCGCCCGAGTTCACGCTGCCGGACCTAACTGGACACGGGCATACATTGAGCTCCTACAAAGGCCGACGATTGCTGCTCAACTTCTGGGCCACCTGGAGTTCGCCGTGCGAGGGCGAACTCCGGCTCTTGGAAGAGCACCACGCTCGCTGGGCAGCGCAGGGTCTCGAGGTACTGGCCATCAGCGTCAATGGCCCGCAGGAAGCGGAGACCATCCGCGCCTTTGCCCGTGCGAGGCGACTCACGGTCGCGATCCTGATGGCCTCGGAAGATGTGGCGGGAATCTATAACCTGCTTTATCGGTACCTATTCGACCGCCGTCGGGACCTTGGCATCCCCACGTCCTTCCTCGTCGACGAACAGGGCTCCATCGTCAAAGTATACCAGGGTCCTATCAAGCCCCAAAACGTGCTGAAGGATTCCGGGCAGATTCCCCGCGCGGCCGAACAACGACTTGCGAAGTCGCTGCCCTTCTCAGGAACCTACTATGGAGGCGAATTCTACCGCAACTTCTTCACTCAAGGGGTGGCGTTTCTTCAAAGAGGTTACTTGGACGAAGCGCAGACGTCGTTCAAACTCGTCATTCACGACCACCCGGACTACCCTGAGGCCCACTACAACTTGGGGACCCTCTATCTTCAGAAACACTTACTTGGCGATGCCCGAGAGCATCTGCGGCGAGCGATCCAGCTCCGGCCGGATTACATCAGTGCTTTGAACAACCTGGGATTAGTGGCCGCCGAAGAAGGCCGCGCTGAGGAAGCGGTCCGATACTTTCAAGAGGCGAGTCGGCGGAATCCAAACTACACTGTGGCACTCCAAAACCTGAGTACGCTCTACCGCCAGCAAGGGAGATTAACAGAAGCTCAACGAGTGCTCGAACAAGCTATCCAGGCCGATCCCGACGATGCGGAAGCCAATTACGGTCTGGGGATTGTCCTCGCTCAGCAGGGATACGCAGATCGGGCCCGCACGTACCTCCAGAAGGCACTTAAACTCCGCCCAGAATATCCAGAGGCTTTGAATAACTTGGGCGTGCTCTACCTCCGGACCGGGAATTCCTCGGAGGCTCTAGCCACTTTCAAGGAGTGCATCCGCGTGTCGCCTAGCTTTGATCAACCCTATCTCAATCTTGCCCGGCTCTTTGCCGCGAGAGGTGAACAAGAAAAAGCCCGCGACGTCCTCCAGCAGCTCCTCGATCGACACCCCGACCATCAGGCGGCACGGGAGGCGCTGGAGCAACTGAGACCTTTTTAACGTTTGTCCAATATAGTCCGCCTTGCTGAAGAGATAGCCCTCTGCGCACTACCACCTGGAACAGATTTACATGCGGACGAAGGACACGAAACGGGCACAGGAAGAGTTCGCAATCTACGAACACCTGCACCGGCAACGGGGTGTACGGTCCGCACAAGATTCCGCAGAACCCGCCCGCTGATTCCCCTCGGGAATTCATGAGCTCGGGGCCTGTTTCCATAACCCGTCGGAAGACCTCTCAGCTCCTCATCGGGGCCAGCCAAGAAAAGGCACCGACTATTGCGGGTTCCCGAAGTCTGTGGTTTCGTCTGTAACGGGTCGCTGCTGGATCTGCTGATAAAGGGCGCGGAGGGGGGCCTGGGATTCGCGCAGCTTCTGGAAGACTGTCCACTCGCGATGAGCATCGTCAGTGCGGCCCAGCTTGCGGTAAGCCTGAGCCAAGCGATAGTGGGCGACATCGTTTTGAGGATTGAGACGAGCGGCCTCCAGCAGATGCCGCAATGCCTGCTCCGGCTGGCCCATGGCCGTCAGGACCTTCCCGAGGCCCGCGTGTGCGTCTACGAAATCGGGTTGAAGTTCCAAGGCGTGCGAGTAGTGCCGGAAAGCTTCCTCGAGATTCGCGCGCAACCAGTAGATCTGCCCTAGCTCATTTTCCGAGTTGGCGTCGGTGGGATTGAGGGCTAACTCAGCTTCGAATTCTTTCTGGGCTTGCTGCCGGGCCGGCTCCTGCTGCGAAATCACGAGCATCAAGCGACCGAGTTCAGAGTGGATACCAGGGGTTTGAGGATCGATTTCGAGGACCTTGCGATATTGGGCAATGGCCCCCGCAACGTCGTCTTGACTCTCCAAAGCTTGCGCCAGGGCTTGATGTACCCGCGCGGATTGGGGCGCCACTTGCACCAGCGTTGCCAGCGCCTGCGCGGCGAGCTCAGAGTGCATGCGATAAACTGTGTACCATACGTCCGGGTCGTTCGGGCTGGCGCCCTGGAGAATTCGCAGGACATCTAACCCCTGGCCAAAGTCTTTCGCCTCGACATGGGTTCGCACCAGCTCCAATCCCACGCGAGTTTTCAGCGTGGCATCCTGGAGACGGGAGAAAGACTCTGTGAGAAGCGGAACCGCGGTTCGGGTGTGGCCAAGGCGAACCTCGGTCAGTCCGAGATAGGCTTGCGCATCCCAAAGTGATGGTCTAAGTCGTAGTGCCGCCCGAAAGGCCGTAGCTGCCTTCGCATAGCGGGTCTGGGCAAAAGCGATCAAACCGAGATTGGCATAGGCCTCTGCACTGTTGGGATTCAGACGGAGCGCCTCGCGGAATTCCCTTTCGGCCTCATCAAGCTGATTAGCTTTCATCGCTTCCCGGCCTCGCGCCAGGTGTCGCCGCACGTCGCCCGCTCGGGTGGCTTCCCCGGCAAAGTTAGTCGGGACCACGGAAACCATCACCAAGAGGAAGAGACTGCTGAGCCCGTTGCGCAGTCGATGGCTCATCTAAGGATCTCCCCGGCGCAAGCCTGGTTGTTCTCGCATCGGCGGATTGTATCACCTGCCTCACGCTTCGGTATGGACTGCTGACCTTTACGGTTGGCGACCGGCGGACGACTACCGTAGAATAAGCGTTCGTCGATTGACATCGCTAAGACGAAAGAAGTTTTTCATGGACATCAAAGGTAGGCATAGACAGATTCCTTTGATCTGGACCATTCTGCTTTGTCTCGGCGTGGCGACGGACGTGGCTCTTGGAGCAACCGAACAGGGCGCCATCCAGAAATACTCGCAGGAAGCCGAACAAGCGCTCGCACGAAAAGACTTGGCAGGCGCCGCCGCAGCCCTTGAGAAACTGGCAGGACTCACACCCGATGTGGCCGAGGCACACGCAAACTTAGGAATGGTTTACTACAGCCAGGGGCGCATGATGGAGGCCACGAAAGCCTTCCAGCGCGCGCTCGAACTCAATCCGAAAATCAGCAACGTAGGACTGATGCTCGGCATTTGCTATGCCGAAATCGGACGCCATCGAGAGGCGGTACCGATCCTAGAGCCAGCTTTCCAAAAGCCCCCGGATCATACGATCGGGCGATTGATAGGCCTTGAACTGCAACGGGCTTACATAGGGTTGAAGCAATATGATAAAGCGAGCATCGTTGCCGACGAGTTGCTCAGCCAGTACCCCATTACGACTTGGCGGTCAAGGAATACCGCCACCTTCTAGAAATAGATCCCAGGCTTCCCGGTGTTCACTTCCGGCTCGGCCGAGCCCTATGGCTGGGCTCCAAGGATGAAGAAACCAGAAATGAGGCGCTGCAAGCGTTCCAGGAGGAACTTGGCATTGACCCACTGAATTCCGACGCATGGTACGAAATAGGCGAGATCAATCGACAGCGAGGCCAGTTGGAGCAAGCTCTCCAGCACTTCCGAAAGGCAGTTGAGCATCACCCAGAATTCGAAGATGCCCAAATCGCCCTAGCCCGCACCCTGATCAACCTGAAGAGCCCTAAAGAAGCTTTGCCCCCTTTGCTCGCCGCAATTCGTCTGAACCCAACCAACGAAGTTTCTCATTTCCAGCTCGCAAATGTTTATAAAGCGCTGGGGGAGATGTCGAACTACCAAAAGGAGCTAGCTCTGTTCGAGCAGTATCATGCGCGCCCTTACGCGTCTGGAACTGGCAGCTCTCAGCAGCTCCCAGTTATCTTGACGGCTCCTCAAGTCACAAAACAAACCCTCGACTCCGAGACGCCCCAGCCCTGACAGGGGACTATCACACGACCCGCAGTAGGACATGGCGCCGCACCGCCCATTCCTGCGAGACGGATGGCAGGCCAAATTGCCTTTCTTCCCTGAGGAAAATGCGGAACGAAGAACTCGCCCCGGAATCCCACAAGCCTGAGGCCACTCAATAACAACGACTGAGTCATCGGGCCTCGTAGGTTTTGC
>QHZM01000324.1 GCA_003224665.1 Acidobacteriota bacterium | reverse complement strand
GACGACTAGCGGCCCGGCGAGGAGCGAAACGCGCGATCATTGCTATTGCCCATAACATCCTGCTCATCGCCTACTGGCTACTCCAGACCGGTAGCCCTTACCAAGACCTCGGCGCTGATTACTTCGACCGAATCAATGCCGAAGGGCTGAAACGGTACTTGGTGAGGAGGCTGGAACGCATGGGCCATCAGGTCGTGCTCACCCCTGCTCCTGCAACGCCCTGAGTTCGCCCCAGCATTATTTTCGAGGGAGGTCACCCAGTGTCGCGTTACCGAAGAAAGTGAAACACGGCGTATGCTGTCATCTCTGAGCGAGGCGAAGAATCTACACGCCAGAAGACGCTATATTCAAAGAAGATGGTTCGCTGCGCTCGGCATGACAGTGCCGGAAACCGATGTGTCACCCATTTCCGTAACGCGACACTCGATCACGTCGCCCATGGAGGTCTGCCGTGCGTTACATCCTCATGATCATGCTTTTGATCCTTCCCGGCGGGGCGCTGGGGCAAAGTGCGGCTACGGACCCGCTTGACCCCCTGAACTTCCCACGCCTCAAGACCTTCTCGGCTTACCGCTCTTCCAGCAATAACCTCTATGTGGACAGTAACGATGACTCCAAACACCCCATCCCGGGCGAGACCGTCGTCCTGGCTGACTTGGAAGGTCCGGGAATCGTGACGCATATCTGGGTCACTGTCGCCGACAATGAGTACGCTTGGCCGCGCCTTTTGCGCCTGCGCGTCTATTACGACGGGCATAAAACGCCCAGCGTGGATGTCCCGCTCGGAGACTTCTTTGCTGTAGGACATGGCTACGAGCGAAACGTGAACTCGCTGATCGTCCGCAACGCATCCTTCGGCCGAGCCCGCAACTCTTACTGGCCGATGCCCTTCCGCAAATCCTGCAAGATTACGCTGACCAATGAGGGCAAGCGCCGCGTCACCAGCCTTTACTTTCACGTGGACTGGCAAAAGCACGATTCGCTGCCCGAAAGGCGACGATATGTTCTACGTGGATGATGAGCCGACACCGCGCATCGAAGGCACGGGGACGGAAGACTATTTCAATGACGCTTGGGCGCTGCGCGTTTCCGACGGAGCTTGGACCGGCGTCCCCGTGGCCGAAGGCGAGGGCTTTGGCGCGCGCCTCACCGGCTACCGCTGGCACGTGGCCGACCCGGTTCCCTTCAAGAAATCGCTGCGTGTCGCTATCGAGCACTTGGGATGGACTTACAACCCCGACGGCACCGCACGCTCTGGCTTCGAGGAGCGTTCCGACTTCTTTTCGAGTGTTGCCTACTGGTACCAAAAAGGGGTGAACGAAGATCTGCCCGAGTTGCCTTACGGCTCTGCCCGCCTGCCGTTCGGAAACGCCCTCCAGATTGAAGTGGAGAACAACCTGAAAGACGTTACCACCGAGAAAGGTGCGGCCTCGGTGCAGAAGGAAGTCTTCTGGTCGAAAGACTTGCTGCATCTTCAGGCGCAGGGCACGGGGGCAAAGATGAATATTCCCTTTGATGTCCCCAAGGATGGCACCTATGAGGTCATCGCGCAGATCGCCCAGGCGCCGGATTACGGCGATTACGTGGCCACGCTCGACGGCAAACAGACCAACTCGACGATGATCACTTGGGGACCACTCGAGGCGCAGGCACCCCCCGTTGAGATCATCCATAACTACCAGCCGGAGATTTTCGTGGGCATCGATCACCGGCTCGGATGGTTCAGACTCGCGAAGGGCCGCCACGTGCTGGCGTTCGCGTGTGTGGGTAAAGACAATCTCTCCTCCGGCTACAACCTCGGCGTCGACGGCGTGGTGCTGGCGGAAATCGAGAATGGGGAGGCACTGGCAAATGTGACCGGTGCCGGACTGCCCCGGTACGAAACGCCTGAATCCGGCATCCCTCCGCACCCTCCTTTCACCGGCCTCGTCTATCGCGGCAAGCCTCTGAGCTTTTACATCTCTCAGCTGAAGCAGGCGCCTCAAGAGCTCCGCGCCGGTGTGATCCGGTCGATCGGATCTTTTGGCGAAGACGGAGAACCAGCAGTCAACGAGCTCTCCGCGGCGCTTTCCGATTCCGACCCGGAGGCGCGTGGCGCCGCAGCCGGGGCTCTGTCTCGGGTGGGTCCCAAAGCCTCAGAGGCCGCGTCCACGGTGGCAGGGCTCCTGGAGGACGAGAACCTTCAAGTGCGGGAATCCGCTGCCCTCGCATTGCGAGAAATGGGGAAGGGAGCTGCACCTGGAATTCCGAAACTCTGCGCGGCGTTGAAGGACCCGGCGCCAACCGTGAGAATGACTGCGGCGACGGCACTGGGACGGACGGGCAATCCAGCAAGGTCTGCCGTTCCGGCGTTGGCAGCGGCGCTGCAGGTGCCCAATGAGGAGGTGCAGGTCCTCCGTAATATCGCCTATGCGCTCGGAGAGATTGGCCCTGACGCGCGCGGCGCCCTTCCGGCTTTAAAGCAAATCCAACACCTGCGAGTCAAATATATTGCGGAGGAAGCGATAGCAAAGATTGAGGGCAGGCCTTTTCTGACTTGGCACTGACCCCCAAATGTTGGGCCACTTCCTTTGTTAGTCCGTGCACTACCACTGCCTGGGAAGTCGGCTTACCAGCTTCGGTTCCTTGGGCCTCCTTTAACATATGTGGCATATATGCCCTCACAGTGCCGAGTAGTTCCGGCGAGGTTACCGCCCTTTCTCCCGTAGGCCCGTACCGCGTTAACCCCGCGCTTTACGTAATTTATTGAAAAGATTCGCGTCCCCGACGGGATTTGAACCGGTGTTACCGCCGTGAAAGAACAATTCCGTTAAGTAAATGCAACGACTTACAAGAGGCGGGCGGCCCTGTAAGTCATTGGTAGTCCGTACAAGCCAGATCATTACCGTACCGTAATCCGTACCGCGATTTCACGATCATCCACACAGCTCTCCGTCTTCCTCCAGTGAAAGCGGCGCTTAAGCGAAGCTTCACATCTCTCAGCGTACGGTGAAGTTCCATGTGTCGAGTCTGCTGACCAAGTTCAGCGTGCGGCGACGCAGCAACCCGATCCTGGTCTGTTTCCAGTCCCAACCTCCTGCCCCTTGACTTGCCCGGAAGCACAGGTCCCCCCCTGTCCTAGATTTGTTCTTCACGCCAATTGTCAGCCCAAACGCTGGGGCGTAGCCTATTATCGGTTAAAAAAAGCGGGTTCCAGGAGCTTGCGAGGGAGTGAATTCTGGTGCGGCCTTGCAGGTCTAATGAAGAGGATTGGGCGAACAACGAAAGATGATAAGAATCCTAAGGAGGAAAAATGAAAAAACTCTGGCTATTTCTTGTAGTAGTGGCAGTAGCTTCAATTCCGGGATTCGCGCAGAAAACAACCGGAAACGGCGCGCCCAGCGGCTCGCATTACGACTTGAACATCATCGGCGTGGATCAGGCCAAAGGGGCACCTCTGACCGGTTCAAACCGTCATACGATTTTCGTCCCACTCCACACCGCTTCGTCTGACAACGACCTTGCCCCTGGCACGGACATCTTCCTGACTCAAGGTTCTTTCGCGGTCTGTGACGGAAACGCCTTCGATGCGGCCCACAACTGTGCCGGGCAGCAGATCGCGGGAACAGGGGCGGTATTCCAACTTCCTTGCGACAGCCTCACTGCGACGGCTGTCGTTCCCTGCACCGGTAATAGTGTTGCAGCTTATACGGTCTGGGGGCGGGTTGTGGGGAAGCCGGGCGGGACCGGTACCATCACTACTTGTGCTCTCGACTCTACGAATACGGAGGTTTGCTCGACATTGAATGAAGTCTTCGTTCGAAACAAGTCGAATAAGTTTGACGACGTGACGAAGGAGTTGACGACGATCGTGACCGCCACCCAGAAATACCCGCTCTTTAACTCAGCATTTGTGAGTTACTTCTGGGATTACGACAACAACGGCAATAAGCTCCTGCAGCTTCGCTTCTACCTGCAGTAGTCAATCGCCGGGCGCTTGCACGGGTCGGTGAGGCCGAGAAACAACTCGGCCCCGCCGAACACTCACTTGGGGAGCGTTTGTGATTTCCCGCCCAAAGGGAGGGCTAGTGTTCTTCGCAGCATCCTCCCTGATTCCCTTTTGTTTCTCGCAACATACAGTGCCGCCTGGGGCGCGTGACTTTTGTCCGGCGGGCATAGGCCTCGCATCGCTTGTCGCGCCTTGGGAAGGGCCAAAGGCCGTTTTCCCGGAGGTGCGTTTCGTATTCGGCGAAGTCAGGTCCGGGGTCGTGGTGGAGCACGACTTCGTGGTCAAGAATGCAGGCTCGGCGTCGCTCGTGATCCAGAAGGTCAGCATGACGACGCCTTTGGTGGTTACACGGATGCCGCGCGAGGTCGCCCCGGGGGCCGAAGACAGAATCCACTTCAAGCTGGACACGACGAATCTCGCGGGAAAGTTCGAAGGAGCCATTCTCGTCTTCCTCAACGAGCCTGAGTTGCCACAAGCGGAGCTAAGCTTTGCCGGCAGCGTCTTTGCAAATCGAAAAAGTCGAGCACCCGAGCGAGCGGTTTACGACAGAACTCGAAACACTGGAACGAGGACAGCACTACCGTTTGACTCTGGTTTTGAAGCCAAACGGCCCCGGCGGGAAAGTCGGCGACACCATCGTGGTCAGAACGTCGAGCCAGAGAATGCCTGTGCTCAGAGTGGCCGCCAACACGTATTTATTTGAAAGAGTACGCACCTTCCCGGACATCTTGGACCTCGGAACGTTGCGTGCAGGCGATGTTGGGCGCGTGGCCTTAACCTTGATGGTTTAC
The DNA here is from genome assembly GCA_003224665.1 of Acidobacteriota bacterium. Lineage (GTDB taxonomy): Bacteria > Acidobacteriota > Terriglobia > UBA7540 > UBA7540 > QHZM01. The sequence goes on along the minus strand of QHZM01000324.1, from coordinate 1,103 downwards.
CGGGAGGGCGGCTCTAATTTCCACGCGAGACTGAGCACCGACGTCGCAGGCCTGAACTTGAAATGGGAACAAGGTCCGAAGGGGGACCGGTATCAGACAACAATCACGTTGATTCCCGAAAAAATCCGAATAGGTTCAATAAAGGGGTCCATCTTCATTGATACCAACGACCCCGAATTTCCGAAAGTCATTGTCCCAGTTTACGGACAAATCGTTGAGCGTTGAAAATCGATCAGCCTGCCTTTTGTCCTCTCTATTAGTAATCGAATCGACAGTCGCTATTCTGCCTGGTTAAAGAAAAACTGTATGGCCGTCGTGAATCAAAAAGTGGAAAACCACTCAATGCGAAAATCAGTTTTCTATCCTTCAAAGACATCGCCAACTATGATGGAGTACACTTGGAAAGTAACGAGGGGCGAAGCTCACGGCATGGAAATCAGCACCCAAGGTATCCTTGGGGGGCGCTGCCCTCGCCAAGCTTATTCGGCGACCACAGCTCACCGCTACAATAGCTGACGCTGAGTGGCCCGCAACTCGTCTTACATTCAGGCGGCGCTTTGGATGGAGCGGGCATTGCCTGGCCAGAGGCGCCCCAGAGGAAGCGCTCCTCAGTGTCACTCTCTCTCAGTTGCAGGTTTATGCCAACAATTCTGACAAAAACGTAGGATCTTGCCGGGAATCGTGAAACAAATTATCACGAATTGTGACATCCAACTCTGTAAACCATTTGAAATCAATGCCCGACCTTTCCCTTACTCTGACATCCTACAGCAGGGCTAAAATCGCGCCCTGGCAATCGGGTGCACGTCGCCGGACTTTTCAAACGAGACACTACCGGAGTCCGTAGAAAAGGTATCCAGTCCCAACCCGCATGTTATGAATGGCTGAGGCTGGTGCGAGCGCAGCCGCCAGGAACCCACCGACCGTTTGCGCCAGCGCGAGGGGCCAGATGTTACGGTAACGGGCGTAGATCTCTGCCAGGACAAAACCCCCGGCCGTGGTTACAACCATCAGAATGGGGTTCGGGATATGCGCCCGCCAAACTTCAACGCCACGAGTGAAGAGCTGACGTGGGCACTGCGGACAACGGCCCTCAAGCGGGG
>QHZM01000323.1 GCA_003224665.1 Acidobacteriota bacterium | reverse complement strand
GCGGAGGCGGGCTGGCGAAGGTGCGCGCCTCACCGCGACGCTCCAGCCTGTCGTCTCGGTAGCGGGTGGTGGGCTCTCAGGTTGACTTCTTCGCGCTCTCACTTTTTGGTCCCTTCGAGACGAATGGCCACGCCTTTATAAAAAGTTCCCTGGATCAGGTCCTGGCGGATCACTCGCGCATTGACGGGAATTCCCATCTGCCCTTCTTTAAACGGCAGGATCACTTCCACCTGCTCGCCCATGTCGTAGTTCTGGTTGGTCAGAAAATAGGCGCCGCCCCGGGAAACGTTCTGGGTCTCGGAGATATCTTCGATGGGCGTGCCGTATTTCCGCCGGATCACTTTGATCGGCATCTGGATGGGCGCGCGTCCTTTGGTCCGGTGGTCTTCTCGCGGTTTGGTTTCGGCACCCGCTCCAGACGACCTGCCCGGAAGGCCCAGGCCTTCCGGGTCAAGGATGGGAGGCTCTTCGTCGAAGATTAATTCCCACGCGGTGGTTGCTTTGCACTGGTCGCAGCGCCGGGAAATCTGAAACCCTTCGGACAAGAACTCCTCTTCAGCTTCAAGGACGACGGTCAGCAGGCGGTCGTGGCACCGGAAGCACTCGAGCCAGACGGGAGAAGGGACTCCGGCTTCTTCGCTGCGTGCCGGAGGAAAACCCATAGGCCAAAGCTCTCCTTCCGAGTCGAGCAGCTCCAAGCCGACGCTGTGGAAACCGTTATCGTTGCGGGTGTTGATCCACGCGACCCGAAACGTGCCACCGACTCCGCTCTTGACGCTCGTCACGTGGACTTCCGTTTCGAGGCCGATGAAATTGCGGAGGCGGGTTATCAATTCGTCCTTGCCGACCGACGCGGTCTCGGATTGTTCCTCAAAGTATTTGTTCTCGGCGGACATTCCGCGGACCACAATCGGGAGGGCCACCCTGACCCGAACGCTCCGATGGTTTGTCTCGTCCATCAAGTTCCGGTGAGCGGGCGTTGCGGCTTCACGAGAGCAGTTCGCGCCCGCAGTGTCTTGAAAGGGCTACTGACTCAAGGCGACTCAGTCAGCCCGGTTGATGTTGAAATATTACCATGCAAGGGAGATGGCGCGAAGTTGGCCGGTCGGCCGCTCGACGGCTGCGATCCGTACTACTCCGGAAACACCACGCCCAGGAGGTTTGAGACCGTGACGTATTCGATGCCCACTTCGCCCGCTCGAGGCGTGCCTTCTTGCCCTGTCCAGACGACTCGAAAAAGCGCCGCCTCAGCCCGTCGCCGCGGCTGGACTCTTATTTCTGTGCCAACCCTGAGCGGCAAGCGCGTGTGCATTTTTGCCCCATACTTGCTGATGCTGAGCACGTGGGTTTCCTCGGTGAACGGCTTTCCGCTCGGATATTTTCCTGAAACCGTCACGGCCACGCGGAGGTTGATCCGGGCACTGCGACGGATCGGCGCAGACTTGCCGAATCTTGGCAAGATTCACCTCTTTGAGCCGCCCTGTGGGGTAATGATTCGGGGGCGGTCGAATTGCGACCGGGCGATCCCGCGGCGTGCCCCATGAGGAGTCTTTGAAATAACTTTCTGCCTCGCCGCCGGTGCCCCGTTCAAATACCAGAATATTTTAGCACAAACGGCAGGCCTGGCGAGAGTGGACGGCCATTTGGGTTCGGGCGGAGATCTGCCGCAAAATCAACGGGTTGCCAAAAGCCCGATTTATGAAATTGCCGCCCCAGGCTACTGCATCTTCATTTGCACGATAACTGTCGCGTCCTGGGGGTTGGTGGCACATCCGGCGGCCGCGGTTGAGACTCCGACCGTAAGCGCGGCGCCGGCCGCGTAATTCTGGGTAATCGCTCCGCTGTCGTTTGCCGCCCCTGTGATGGTCACCGTCTGCGGAGTCGTTCCGTCCGTAAGCCTGACACAGCATTCGTCGTGCACCCTGAGGGGGCCGTCTTGGTCTGCGCCTGAATCCGCGTCACCGTGATGGCCTTGTCGAGGGTCAGGGTCGAACCGGTCGAGGTCGCGGTCAGAGCACCAGGCAGGAACGACGAATAAGTGCTCCTTGGCGCGGCGCTGACCGTTTCACCCCCGATGCTCGGCAAGATCGTCGTCACACCGGGTGTAACGACAAGATCAGTTTTTGCAGAGTTGCTCCAGGTGATGCCCGGCGAGTTGAAATTCGAGATGAAGACGTTCCCATTTCCGGCTGTGGTCGGCGCATTGATGCTCGCGCCTGAATAAAGGTAAATCTTATTCGCCTTAACGCCCTGGTTTGCCACGCCGTCGTCTCCGATCAATGGCTCGGCAGGAGAGGCGGAGGCATAAACGAGATTGATGTTCGAATTCTGGACACCGGCGTTCGCGCCGCTCAGGAGAATCGAAGACCCCGTTCCCTGCTGGAGCGTGCCGCTGATTTCGAGACCCTGGAGCAGCGAGGTAGTCTTCAGAAAGCGCCCGCACGAACCGTCGGTCTGCGTGTTCAGGAAACGAAGCCCGCGAATCGGATTGCCAGGGGTTGTGACCTGCGCCCGCACATCGAAACAAAATCCAGTTGTTGGCCCAATCGGCAGCGTGTCCATGAAACTCGTGTTATCGGCCTGTCCTTGGATGAGAGCCGGAGGATTGGTTCCAAGGGCCTGCAGGTCGGTGTGATAAATAACCGAGTTGGACATGAATTTGTTGGTCGTGTTGGCGGGAACAAACTGCGACGTGATGTTGAAAACGTTATCGCCCGTCAAAATAGCCGGCCAGTCGGCGTAGAGGTGCGAGTTATCGACGCGCAATCCCTCAGCGCCGTTATCATAGAGTGCGATTAACCCATTACCGCCATTCGCCGTCATATCCGATGGCGACATCCCAACGGTAACGTGGTCAACGGTGTTGTACTCGGAAAACTGCGAATCGCCCGTAGTTGAGCGGGCGAAGAAGAGGCCGATCGTCGAATATGCCGAGGCCGCTCGATAAAGCGTCATGTTTTTAACGGTGACGTGCGACCGGCCGGCGAAGTCCATGCACGGCTTTCCAGCGCCCGTCTGGCAAGAGATATAGGTTGAATCCTCCCCGTCGCCTTCGACAACGAGCGACCAATGATTGTAGAAGCCGGGGCCGCCGACCGCTCCGTTTTCGGTAAAGTTGACCGTGGAGGTGATGAGGTAGAAGCCCTTCGGAATGACGAGTCTTCCGCCAACGGTTCCTTGGGTCTCTGCGATAAGAGCGTTGTACGCTTCTTGAATGCCTCCGGTACCCGACGGACTCGTGTACGGAGTCAGTCCGTTTCCGTTGCCGCTGGTTGCGAATTGGTTCGCATAGACGGCGTTATTGATGTTTTTTGTCGTGTTGCTGAACATCGTACGGAGGTCGGTCACCGAGGTGATCGCGAATGCCGAGGTCACGACCTGGGCGACGGGAATGTCAGCGGTTGTGAAAAGCGCCGTCTTGACCGCT
>QHZM01000258.1 GCA_003224665.1 Acidobacteriota bacterium | reverse complement strand
GTGGCTGAGGTCACAATCAGCCTCTGCATCGCCTTGACGTCCCAGCCCGTCCGGATGAACTCGGTCGCCAGCCAATCGAACAATTCCGGATGGCTGGGTGGTTCGCCTTGGGCCCCAAAATTCTCGGCCGTCTTTACAAGACCCGTGCCGAAGTACAGCTGCCAGAAATGGTTTGCCGCTACACGCGCGGTCAGAGGATGGGACGGGCTCACGAGCCACTTGGCCAAACCTAGACGATCCAGCGGGGCGTCTTTTGGCAGAGGCGGCAGAACGGCAGGCACTCCCGGCGAAACTTTCTCCCCTTTGTTGCGATAATCACCTCGCGCCAGAACGAAGGTTTCCCTCGGTTTTTTCATCTCGGACATCACCATTGATGTAGGGACCACCTTGTCAAGTTGCGCTTCTTGCTTTTCGACGTCTTTCAGTTCGGCGTAGGGTTTCTTGAAGCGGTCCGGGGCAGCCCAAGTCAGGAAGTAATCCCGGAGCCGATCCCGCTCGAACTGGCACCTCGCCTTAATCCCGTACTCCTTGCTATCCTGCTGCGCCTGTTCCGCGAGCGGATCCTTTTCGGATTCAGAAAGCTTATCTTTTTCAAGAACGCTGGCCATCTCAGCGCAGGTTGTGGATGCGGGAGAAAGAATGGCTCGGATGGGCTCATGGACCGCCAACTGCTCAATTTCAGAGTCACTCAGCCCGCGGTTATAGATCCGCAGGTCATCGATCTGGCCCTTGAAAGGCTCGCCTTTCTGCTTGTTCCCAATCTCGAGAGGGGCAGCCGTGCGGATCGAGCCCTTAAGACTGTCTTGGGTGACCTCGACCTCCTGCAGCTTACCGTCAAGGTAGAGCTTGAGGCCCGAAGCCTTTCCCGATCCGTCGTGATTTAAGACGAGGTGATGCCCTCCTCCAGTGTAGAACGCCTGGCTGAATCGTTCCCTCGTCCTGATCTGGATCGCGTCGTCTGGCCAGCGATGAGTCAAACGGGCGAACAGGTGCGACCCGAGCTTCAGGTCACCCACCGGAGTGAGTTCGTCAAAAAAGAACTCATACCCCGTGCGGTCCTTGGAGCCATCAACCTTTTGAACTAAGGTTCTTGAAATTTTATCCAGGGCGCCGGCTTGATTGAACCACAGCGCGATCGCGAACGTTTCCGTCCGTTCGAAGTCACCGGCGTTGCCGAACTCAACGTCTGTCTCACCGTTAAATTCGCCCGCCTTGCCGACGGCCCCGTCGTCGAAGGTCACTTGTCCGCGCTGGGTACTTGCCGGTGGATTCTTACCCGCGGAATCCACCAGGTTTCCTTCCATTTCGTAATGCGCGATCAGGCCATTGCGGGGCGCCTCGGAGATGGAGGAAAGAGCTGTCTTTTGCCATTCGGATTCCAACCCCTCGACCTGTTTCTCGGGCATGGCAACCTTGAGGTCGGCAATTCTCCGAGTGAGTTCGTCAAGCTGGTGCTGCTGCTCGGCGGTCGGGATCTGGACGACGGGCTGGGCATTGCCCATCTGCCCGTCGAGCCCCTTTTCGGGAACGTCATTGAAAAAGGCGTAAAACCGGTAGAAGTCCTTTTGTTTGAAGGGATCGTACTTGTGGTCATGGCATCGGGCGCACCCGAGTGTCGTTCCCATCCAAACAGTGGCTGTGGCATCCACCCGGTCAACCACGTATTCGTTCTGGTATTCCTCGGGGATCGCGCCGCCTTCGTAGTTGATCATATGATTGCGATGGAATCCGGAGGCAATTTTCTGCTGGATCGTGGCGTTGGACAAAAGGTCACCGGCCAACTGCTCGATCGTGAATTCGTCAAACGGCATGTTGCGGTTGAAAGCGTTAATGACCCAGTCGCGCCAATGCCACATTTCACGTTGGCTGTCGATATGGTAGCCGTGCGTGTCGGCATAGCGGGCGAGATCGAGCCACTCCATGGCCATTCGTTCACCGTAGTGGGGAGACTTCAGGAGCCGGTCCACCACCTTTTCGTAGGCATTGGGGGATTGATCGGCCAGGAAGGTATCGACCTCGGCGGGTGTGGGCGGCAGGCCGGTCAAGTCGAAAGTCACCCTGCGCATGAGCGTAACCTTGTCGGCTTCAGGCGACGGCTTCAAGCCCTCCTGTTCGAGACGGGACAGAATGAAATAGTCGATTGGATTTTTGGGCCAGCTCTTGTGCTGAACCTCGGGCATCGGTGGTCGCGTTGGCGGAACGTACGCCCAGTGCGTTTCCCACTTCGCACCCTCGTCAATCCAGCGGCGGAAGAGGTCAATTTGCTTGGTGGTCAGGTTCCTGCCCGACCACGCCGGGGGCATGCGAACGGCGGGGTCCTGAGAGCTGATCCTCTGGTAGAGCCTGCTCTCGCCACTCTTTTCCGGAACGATCACTCGATAGCCGCCCCGGTCGGCAAAGGCGCCCTCCTTGGTGTCTAGGCGCAGGCCCGAGACGCGAGCCTTCTCGTCCGGCCCATGGCAAGTAAAGCACGTGTCCGAAAGGATCGGCCGAATCTCGCGATCGAAGTCAACGGGCTTTTCTTTCGCAACCGGAGTGGTCTGCGCAGCGACGATTCGCTGCCGCACCGTCAGACAAATTGCGACGACATAGGCCAGAAAGAAATACAAAACGATTCGGCGTTGCACTTTTTCGTTCCTCCGAGAAAGGCTCTTCTCCCCCTGAGTCTTGAGATGATAGTCGAGAAAGGCCCGAGGGAGCAAGCAGAGATCGAGGGGGAGGTGGGGATCGAGCTGGTGGATGATTTGCAATGGCAGTGGCCCCTGCTTGTAATGTGCATGCGTGGGGTCGTCAGGGGCTTTGATCTTCGGATGAGGTCCACTGCGCGTCCACCTACAACACCCCCAATCACTATGGATCATTCCTTTCCAAACTTTAGTGTATGATTCAGAAAGGTGGCTCGGCCGTCCCGAAATAGAATTTTGACTCCGACATCAAACGTACCCCAGCCCGTAGCGGATAGCGCGAACGCCTGGTTTGGGGTTTCGCCTCGCTCACAGACCTGCTGTACGGGTTGAGGAAAGGTAGGGTGAAGCGTGTACACTACACATCGGATTTTATCCAAAGCCGCCTGCTCGGCCACGATAAAAACAGTCCAGGACCACCGGCCATCGCCTAGATATTTCGAGACATTACCCGTGCGGATGGAAGTGACTTGTTTTCTTAATGTAGCTTTTTCGATTTTCGAATGAAGGTCAAGCTTGTACGACTGACGAGTAACATGGTTGTCTTGCCATTCGATCTTAAGGAAGAGAGTGAACTCGCCCCACCCACTTGCGCTTAAGGGAAATCCGCGTTCGCTCTTGCAGACCCTGCGGACAGGGTTTGGGAAAGTAGGATGAAGAGTGTACTCGACGCACCGGATTTCGCTGAGTATGGCCGGTGTTTCCTTCAGGAAAACAGTCCATACGTAGCGGCCGTCTCCGGCATAAGTGTACGTGTTCCCGACGCTTAGGTCTCGCATTTCTGCGAGCCCCGGACAAAGAATGAACAGTATTGCGAGGCCGTATGTGTAGGTGGATCGGAGATCCATAATCAATTTAATGGGGCGATTCGAGTTTGAGCAAAGGCTGCAGTGGATATACGTTGTTTGCCACTCCAATGACACGTTCCGTCCCATGTTCGCGGAGTTCCAGATGCGCGATAACATCACCGCGCTGGAAGTCGGCAAGGGTTACCCTCAATGAATTACCTGCCAGCCCCCGGGACACGGCAACCGCATGTTCCGAATTGTCAAAAAGAATAAACCGGCATTCCAGATTGCCGACCTGCAGTGCACTGAGGTTTACGTTCTCCGGTAAGATCAAATCGGCTGTGACCGTAAACCGTCCCGCACGCTCCAACCGATCTCTCAGTTCTTCCAGTTTTCCTTCTAATTGTCGTTTATCCTGTTTTAGCTCCGCAACTTCTCGCCCTGAAAAATGCAAGAACACCCCGGTGAAGGTCATTACAAAGCCGATGAGTAAGAGTAAGGTGAGCACAGATATTTCTAAATCCAATCCAAAGCCTCGGATCACCTGCTTGCCTTCTTTGAATCGCTGGCCGAAAGGAAAGAAGAAGGAACTGACGCAGAGAATAATTATTAGAATCCCTAGAATCGGAAAAACTAGATCGGTAAGTATGCCCACTTGACCGGCCATTTCCGGATTGGCAAAGAAAACCAGAATCATCTTGTTCTCCATTCCTGCAATACTGAGCTGGCTTGAACCGCTTGGCCCTAATGCCAACGACGAGACGTAGTCCTCATTATGGGAATGACGGTATTCCTATTTCAGGGCACCGCTCTTCCCCCAGCTGCCTCTGTAACTCCCTTAAGCGCCAAACCGGCTGTAAAGATTTCGTAGTCGAGCTGGACCATGCTAACCGAGAGGGCAGTGCCGTTGGCAGTAGAGACCAGATGACCTCGGATCACAAGGATCCCGGCCACGGCGCCCAGCACCATGCCAGCCAGTGATCCCAAATACATGCCGTCTTGATGCCTCTGGAAGAACATGATCTTGCCACCGCTTTGGGCGATTTCATGCGCCAGCCCTCCAAGCGCGCCTACGGAAACTGCTAACCAGAGCAGCCAGTTGTTATGAGCACTGGCCCAGGCCAGGATTCCTAGCAGAACGGCCATTGCAAGGGTGGCAATGATGGAGAGCTTCTCCAAATTAGTTAGTCCCACATCGTTGCTCATGATTTGTTCTCCTTTTACGCGCTAATCTCAGGTCAGGCAGCAAAAAACTTGGCAGATTGCGCGAGCGCTTTGTCAACGGCATTCGTTAAATCGGTCGCCACTTTCACGCGATGCATGATCTGGTCAATGTCCTCCTTCAGCTTGACCAATCTTTTTTTCGCGTCGTCAACCGCCCGTGTTAGTGCTGCAAATTCGCCCGTTCTCGTTTGAATATCCGCACGGTTCAGCTCCGTGAGGATTTCGAAGACGGCATCAGCAATACCTCGAATTCGGTCTTTATCCTCAATTCTGGTTGCGACCTGCCTGCGAAAGCTGTTCATAGAGAATTCCAAAAGCGTCGTGAACCTCTTGCTGAGAGGGCTTTGTGGCCGACTCGTCTGGCATCAGTAATTTCTCCCCATTTATGTCAATGGATCATCGGTTTTCGAGTTTCTCGTAGAAACCCTTGACTCGCTGACCTTCTGACATCAATTCACGAATAAGTTCGTCGAGCGTCGGGCTGGACTTGTCAAATGCGGCAGCAAGTTGGTTGTGGGTTTCCGCCAGCTTCGCTAATGCCGACTGTGTCGCCCGAAGTGTCCCGTCCATACGCACCCTCTCGGTGAGGAGCGCTGGCAATTTTGCAATTTCTTCTGCCTTCGTTCTGGGATCGAGTTTGTCTTTGTTCTTCTGAATGAACGCGTCTTGGAGCATCATCTTCTGCTCAAACTGACGCCACAGCTGGTCACGTAACCCACGACCGGTCCTCCCGTTCGGTCCAGGCGGCTGCCCAATATCGGCAATAAAGAACGTACAAATTTCTTGGACTGGCTTTTGCATTCCGGAGACTATCTTTGGGATCTCTTTTTGCCGCTTAGACTCAATAAACCATCGCCCGAGGCTATCAACGGCGGCAGTAAATACCTTAAGGTCAGTATCGGGGACTCTGGCCGCAATCGCCGTTAACGCTGTGCTGCTCTTCATGTCTACTAAGGACTGGCCGAAGGCTTTGGTTTGGGAGTCGAATTCAGTAAGCTGTCTGTCACTCATAATGTCTGCCAGTTTTTCCGCATACATTTGCAGACCCTTTAGCACCTTCGATCTCACTTCGAGATCATCTACTGAGAGAAAGGGCCGGATGGATTTAGGATCAAAGCCGCTGGTGTCGTAATTGACCGTTAAAGCGGCCACTTGCGTTTGGTAATAGCTACGCTCAACAGCCTCGAACGCTCCACCAGTGCTGGTCGCAGCGACTGACGTCGCCGCCGAGAAAGCAGCTATACCCTTGGCCGCGGCCGGTGACCTCACACAGGTCGAGAAAAGAAGGGCAACTACAATGTAGTGCACCAGATATGCGCTATGGTTTGACCTGGACCTCGGGAGAGGTCCCCCATAGGCACGGAAAATGGCAAAACCCTGTTTCATAAGTGAGCGACCTTCCAACCTACAAATCGAAAGACTTCCTTCAAACGAACTTGCGGTTCAACGCCGCATGTGGATAGAGGAGGGCCCGCGCAAGCCGTGCAGTCGTCGTGCCCTTAGCCGACAATCCTACTCTTAAACCGTACTCCCACGATTTCGTGGCCGTATCCTGATAGCAGGTTCGATCAGACCGGCGGGTATTTTGACCCCACCTGCGGGAACACGCATAGGATCACCCGGACTATAACTTGTGGGTTGTTCCCACCTTCGCGGGACTTTCTCTACGCCAATCGGATAAATTGTCAGGCCACCTTGTTGATCGATATGCAGACGCAAGAAATTCTTGTAGTCGGGTATGTGTAGTGCCGAGAACGCTTCGTTTGAATGGCGCCGAAAGAACCTGAGTGAGATATATAAGTATAAGCCCATTAGGCATGACCCAGTGATGTACCCTCCAACAAACAGGCTCGCCACAATGGCCCATTGGGCGGGGAGCGGACCTTGGGATAAATCAAAGCTACCATGCCGACTTAAGCGCACGATGAGCCATCCAATGAATGCAAGTGCCAGGAGATTCGAGACACCGTGAAGCGAACCTGCAATGAACCGGTAAAGTTTCTTATGGGTGTCTGTAAATGAGATGAAGCCCCCAATGACAAGCACGATCCACACGATTCCGGGGAGGGTTCCCAGAGCGACTTTCAGACTCAGGCCGACCGCTTTGAAAAGGTTTCCTGCCGAAAACGGAATTCTTAATAAGCTGTCCCGCAGGAAGGGCCCCACCTGCGAGCCGAAAAGGGCGTAAAGCAGGCCGGTGAGCAGCCCGAATTTAGGATTTAAGAGGAGAAAAAGGAGATCTCGTCTCAGCAACTGTTTTGAAATGTTTTGATTGGGAAATTCGGATTTCAAGCGGTACACGACGCCCGGTGAAGTGTCCATCCGGATCTCACTTACCGGCGGACCGTACGCTGGATGAAGAAACGCTCCCCCTCCGCCAGAAGTAATGAGCTGGACTTGGCTCCCATCGCCCGCCTCGTGTCGACGGTAGTGATGCAAGTCGCCCGCAAGAGAGACTTGGACCGTGCCCCTAGCCGCCCTAATCACGTTTTTCTCGAGAAACCCTAGGTTACTCTGGAACTTCGGGTCGTAGATATTGCCGTAGATCCAATGTGGTTCAGCTGTCACAAGGATGACACGGTCGCCCTCTTGCATTTTCTCGGCAACGTCACGAAAATACTCCAGTTGTGGCTGATCGATATCAGATTCAAGCTGGATGTCAACACCCCAAATCCACCATCGATGGGGGAGCCGGATCGCGAAGTAACTGCGCTTCTGTCTTGTCTTCCATCCACCAATCCATCTTTCCTGGCAAAACAAACGAGAGAAGCTCACGAGACCGTCGTACCAATCATGGTTTCCAGGAATTGCAAATAAGTTCGGATGTGGTGAATTAGTTTCAGGGAGCGCGTATTCGTACGGACCTACGGTACGCTCCAGGTATCTCTGCCGGCTAGCGACTGGATAGACCTCGTCGCCGCCCATCACAAGAAGTCTGCCTCGGTGGGTCTGAAACTTCCCTCCCATCCCACTCGGGAGCGAGACTTCGAGAGACTCTGCGCCCAGGAGGCTTGCGATGGTGTAGGTCGAGTCCCAGCCATCGCCCAAGTCCGCAACATAGTCGATCCAAATCTCCTTTTCCGAGCCGAAGTCGAAAGTATCCTGGGTCACAGCCAGGCTTTCGAGCACCCGGAAGTCTGCCCGGGTTCCAAGGAGCCCTGATACCACCACTTGCACCGCAGTGTGCAGGAGTTGGCCCGGGTCGTACCAGCCCACCATTTTCTTCTGAATGGGTTTCTCGCCTCTCCTGGCCATCACGTCGTATCCCCAATGCTATGGAACTATTCTTCTATATCGCCTGCCGAGCGGTCTCGAGAAGAAACGTGTGCGTCGGCCGCCGAGATGTCGGGAACGCCCCAATGACACGTTGTAAACCATAACCCGGACTAGAATCCCAATGGGTTATATTCGTGGAACACAAACCTCGTCGTCAGCGCATTGAACTTTGTTAGGGCAGCTGCCTTGACCGCTGGGTTGTCAGTGCCTGTCACCGTAAAGGACAGCCCAAACTGCGCCATACTCACCAGAGCCGCCACAGATTCAAACGTGCGGAATTTCATCAGCGCGACGCCCTGCAACTCTCCCGACGCCTCCTCAATGACTTGAACGAACAATGTCGTGTAGTCGTCCAAGATTTCTCGAATGTCGTTCTTGCGGTCTCTTTGCATGTACTTTAGACCGTCTAGAACGAACACCGCACCTCGGTGCATAAATCGGATGTGGTACCGCATCTCTCGTTCTTCGGTGGCAGGGTTAAGAACCAAGTAGTTGAAGAAGCTTCCCGGTTCGAGCTGCAGGAGAACATTTCGGTCGCCGCGAAATTCCGCGAACTGGATCGTCCCTGCGAGTTCCGCTCGGTGCTCGGGGCTCGCCACGAACATGTCGAGGTCGGCTATCGTCATTGTCACGTTGAACTGGCACGCTTTTCCGTCTTCCAGCTTCAGGCTCTGGAGGTGCTCTGGCCTTCTATCCGTGTCCCCGGCGTAGTAGCGACCGTCCATTTGCTCATTGAAGGTCAGCCCAACCCCTAGTCTCCGGTTCAGGATTCGATCCAAGAAAACTGCGGTCGCGCGCCGCACCGCCTCGGTGCGTCGCAATGTGTAATAAAAGCCGTAACGGCTCTGTCCTGGGCCTGCCGGCTCGGCCTGGAGGAGCCCGAGGGAAAACGGGCCAAAGGGAACTCGCTGGTCGCTGATCCATTTTCCCAGCATGTAGTTTGCGTCGATTGCGCGTATTTCATCGTGCAGCGGCGTGAAGTCGACGAGCTGCAGGTGATCTGCGGTTTTCTCGACTTCCATTTGCCCAGAAAGTGTGTGCACGAAGAGGTAGCGTCCTTCCACCCGACCATCGGGCTTGACATCGAAGGCGAGCTGGGCGACGTCCTGCCTATGAGTGCTGTTCGCCACCGCGCTCATCGTCCAGTTACCTCCAAGCAACGCCAGATCGGGCACAACCGCCACCAGCTCATAGAGCTCGCGGTGGTCTTCGACAGTCATCTCGTCGAAGCTATATTCCCGGACCATCGCAAATGTGAAGAGCTCTATGCCATCCGGAAAGGAGAGTCCCATAAAGACCTTTCCGATCAGTAGGTTCTTGTTGATGACTTTCAAGAGGTCGTAGAAGGCTCGATACCGCAGGTCGGTATATTTGAGAAGTAGGTTGCTGCCAGGGCGGAGCTTGTCGTTGCGGGTTGCAACCACTACTTCTTCGACGGTGTTGTCGGCCCGGATGAAGAAGTCACTGTCGCTGGTTACTCCCTTCAGGATCCCATTCTCTCTAAAGAACCGCTTTCGGAATCCAGCATGAATTCTATTGGCGACTGCGCTCAAAATCTGCCCAACCGGGAAATAGCCCTTCCAGGCGGTATCGTTAAAAACGATCTTGTCGCGGATGTCGTATCGGCGTGCGCCCGAATTGACTAGCCAGTCGATCGGGCCCGTTTCCGAGGCCTCATACAGCCTGTTGAGCTGGTCCTGGAGGTAGCCGATAACTTGGAGGGGACTGACGTCCATCGAGTTCTTCCTCTTGCCTATTGCCCTAGTTCCGCTACGATGTGCTCCGCGATGCGCTCGCAGAGTGCGGAGATCGTGAGGAACGGATTGACGCCAAGCGCCGTGGGGATTATCGAACCGTCGGCGATATAAAGACCCCGGTGCCTTGCGCCGCTTGCATCAAACACTTGACCGCGGTCATCAACGAGGCCCGTTGCCTGAGATTCGCCCATCGGGCAGCCACCCAAGGGGTGAGCCGTGATCAGGTGGTGCGACTTCAGGAAACTCCAGGCGGGGTTACCGATGAACTTGGCGCCGAGGGCCTTGGCGTGCTCATGTACTTCCTTGTTGATCTGGTCAAACATCGGGAGATCACCGGCATGGGGCCAGTCAATGGTCAGGCGGTCGTCCTTCATGGACATGACGCCTTTGGCGTTGTCCTCTGCCATCACCAGGTATGCCATGGTGTGGTTGAGGGCCCCTCGACGGTCAAATTGAAGGTCTCGTGCCACGCGCCGCAACTCCTCCAGGTTATCTGCCCAATCGATGATTGGTCGGTTGTCCGTATCAGTGCCAGGCAGGAGGGCCAGTACACGCCGGGCGGCCTCCACAGTTGCTCGTGGTACAGAGAGATCTTCGAATGTCATTAGTTGGTTTAGTGGCCTGTTTCGGTTGTAGCGGATGACGCCTACGATCGTGGGGCCAGCTTTCACCGCCGCACGATCCGGCTCATCAAGATGATTGCCGAAGCCCATAATGTCCGTCTGCTGGTCGCCGTTGTACGCAATCCCGAAGAAGTCCCCATTGCCCGAGAAGCGAGTGCCAACCGCGTCAGGCAGATTCAGGCCATGGTCGCGGGAGCGCAACATAATCTCTGTCGACCCGAGCGAACCCGCCGAAACCACCACCATCCGCCGGGCACGCATCACGCCCGTTTCGGGGATGGGATGCCGTGGGGAATAACGCTCGTACTGAATCCGGTACCCGCCGCTAGCGACCGCCTCGATATAGCGTACTCGAACCTGCGTGAAGATTTGCGCTCCGTGGTTCTTGGCGATGGGAAGGTAGTTCATGTAAAGCGTGTTTTTTGCACGGACATTGCACCCCGTGACGCAATCGCCGCAGTCGATGCAGGGATGGCGCTCGACCCCATTCTCGTCGACGCCATCGCGCGTAAAATTCACAGCTAGCTTGAGAAGCCCAAAGTTGGCATTCGAGACCTGATCGGCCCGCTTTTTGAGCGCCTTGACCTTCAGCAGTTCCCGGCCGTGCGGATGTTCAGAAATCTCCAGCGTCCTGGCAGCCTTCTCGTAGTAGTTAAGGAGCGAATTTACTTTAATGGCCGCCGGCCACGGGTCACGGTTGAAGACTGCTTCCTCAGGAACGATGGCCACGTTAGCGTTGACGAGCGAGGTGCCGCCAAGACCGGACCCTTGAATGATGCTAATGTCTTTGTGCTGCGAAAACTCGTAGAGACCAAGTGGATTAAGGGGATTCACGAAATGCTCGAGTGCCTCAAGAGGCTCGTCGGGAAACGTTCCCGGAGTCCACTCCATGCCCCGTTCAAGGATGCAGATACTCGGCTTGGGCACAATGTCTGCACTGGCGAGCCGGGCGGCCGTGATGGCCCCTCCGTACCCTGAGCCAACGATGACGACGTCATACTCGTCAGCCCGGCTATCCCAATTTTTTGCTAGAGGTTCTGTCATCTCAATACCACCACCTCTCGCTGGTTGCCCGGTTAAAATCCAGTTTGCTCACATCTCGTTGCCTCCACCAACGGACTCACACCAAGAGCCGATACGTCGGATCGATTCGTTGGTACTAGATCAGAATTTCATGGATGTCGTAAGGATGCGTCTCGTGGTGAGTCAGCGAGTGGCCAATCACTTGAAATATGTGCTCAATTCCCTGGGCGTCATCGATATCGGCGTCGACGATGAACTCGAGCGTGTCTATTCTGCTGAAAAACGTGAGCTGAAGATTGCCATACTTGTCCCACGTCTTGAAACTGTCGACAGGGGAAAAATCGGGTGGCGGAGTGTGCAATGCTCCGGGAACTTCATGAAAAAGTCTGTATGAGATGCTATTCTTTACCTCGTCACGCAAATCCTTCTGAACCATCGCAAAGAATCTGTCGCCCCGAACGCGTCTTAAGGACGAAACGTAGGAGAAGACGTTGCGGCCGTTCTGAAAGCTGGTTCTTTGCATTTTCCAGTAAAGGTTCAGCAGGCCAGCCTTGCGAAAATTGTCCAGGGCCTGATAGAGGTCTCCGCCCTGCCTGTCCTCATAGCCCTCTGCCTTGGAGGCCTGGAGAACCTTTTTGAGGTCATCCTGGAGACCCTCGTAGGGAGGAAACTCAACCGCACTCACCTTTTCAGGGTCCACCGGCAGTACGAAACTCTCATTGGTTGTCTGGTCTTCACTGATTC
>QHZM01000322.1 GCA_003224665.1 Acidobacteriota bacterium | reverse complement strand
CGTGGGAGATCCGGCCCATCATCGACAAAAAACAAGGACGCTGGTACTGGTCGTTTAACCCCACCGTGGACAGGTCTCTGCGCGGGCCGAGCGTGCAGAAAGGCTTCGAGTTTTCCCCGAATTTTAAAGCCGGCTATGACTTGACAAAGAAGGTGACGGCCGGGTTTGAATACTACGGCTCCCTTGGACCCATTACCGGGTTTGACCCTTTTCGGGATCAGCAGCAACAACTCTTCCCCACGGTGGACCTCAACCTCTCGCCCCGGTGGGAAATCAATTGCGGAGTCGGCGTGGGAATGACTCGCAGCACGGACCACCTGATCGTCAAACTGATTTTGGGTTATCGGTTCGATTTTTGAAGTCGTACCGGAAGCAGACCGCACCGGCGTAGCCTCGGCCTGTGAGGCGCGTGAGCAGCCAGGGGTGAATTCGGTCCAGGCCGGCCCGCCCGGAACGACCGTTGTCCCGGTGAGCCAGGGTACGCGCCCGTTGTTATCGGGGCAGATAGGGCTCGAAGTCTTCCAGGATGGCCCGGGCGACGGTCAGGGGCTTTGGGTCGCGGCGGCCTCCCCGCCGGTTATAATCCGCCTGCACCCCAGCCCAGCGGTCCTGGATGCCCGTCTGGATCTGCACCAGCTCCGTCGCGTCAATTTCTTCACCCGGCTTGAAGTTCAGTTCGCACGCGAAGAGCTGGTCCGGCTTCTTCGGGTTGTAGAGGGGAATCCCGTACTTGCGGCAGATGAGGGGCCGGTGGGAATAGATCTGGCAGGCGCCGTCCTCGAGCGCGGGGCAGGGGAGCCGGAGGCCGGGTGGCGGCAAGCTCCCCCAGGCGTCCGGAACATTCCTTTCGGCAAGGAGCTGTTCCCTTTGCGGCAGATACTTTCGAGCGCGGTCTTTTAATTTTTCCTGGTCCTCCGCAGGGAGTTTTTTGACCGCCCGTGAGATATACGCGGCCTCGATTTCCGTAATCTGAAACAACTGGCTGCAGCAATCGCTGCAGCCTTTGCGGCAAAGGATCTTCTCGCCGTACTGCCGCTTGTTGCGGGCGAATTCGCCTTCCCATTCCCCGGCCATCTTGAGGTAATCGCGGTAGAGGGACATGAACGCGCCTATTGAATCATTGATTTTTCAATGGTTCAATGTCACGAGTACTCCCGCTGTCAGACGAGGTGCCCGTGGACTTCCTGGCCACGCTTCGTGTCGCGCTGAGTTCGCTCGAACGTCATAAGATGCGCTCGTGCCTGACGATGCTCGGCGTCGTCATCGGCATCGCTGCCGTCGTGGCCTCGGTGAGCTTCGGCGAAGGCGCCAACAATGTGGTACAGGCGCAGATTGCCAACATGGGGACCAACTTGCTTTACGTCTTCGCCGGCAGCATCAGTCGCCGGGGCGTCCATCAGGGCTGGGGTTCGATTTCGACTCTGACGGTCGAGGATGCCCAGACCATCGCGCGCGACTGCTCGGCGGTCAAGCTTGTCTCCGCGGGCGTCGGTGGCAAGGTCCAGGTTGTATACGGCAACCAGAACTGGTTCACGGACCTGAACGGCGTGGACGTAACTTTTCCAATCATTCGGAACTGGCCGATGGCCTCCGGGGCGTTCTTCAGCGAAGAGGACGTGCACCGCGCCGCGAATGTCGTTGCCGTTGGGCAGACGGTGGTGGATGTGCTCTTTGGGGAAGAGGAACCGCTTGGGCAGACCATCCGGATTAAAAACATTCCCTTCCGCGTCATCGGGGTTC
Source organism: Acidobacteriota bacterium (assembly GCA_003224665.1). Lineage (GTDB taxonomy): Bacteria > Acidobacteriota > Terriglobia > UBA7540 > UBA7540 > QHZM01. The sequence goes on along the minus strand of QHZM01000322.1, from coordinate 4,628 downwards.
TGGCCCCGAAGGGCCAGGCGGCCTTCGGGTTTGACCAGGACGACCGCGTGGAAATCCCGTACACGACCGCGCAAAAGAAGATCGTAGGGAACACTTATCTCCAGTTCATCGCCATGTCGGCCGTGGACCGCGACGCGGTGATCCTGGCCCAGGACCTGGCCAGCGTCGCGTCCATTTCGCTTCTCGTCGGCGGCATCGGGATCATGAACATCATGCTCGTGTCGGTGACGGAGAGGACCCGGGAAATCGGGATCCGGATGGCCACGGGAGCGACGGAGGCCGACATCCGTCTCCAGTTCATCGTGGAGGCGGTCGCCTTGAGCTTGGTGGGGGGAATTCTAGGCATCATCGTCGGCGTATTCCTTTCGGGAAGCGTCGCCCGACTTTTCGGCTGGCCGCGTTTCATCTCTTTTACGGCCTTGACCGCCGCAGTCGTATTCTCGACCGGAGTGGGAATCTTTTTCGGATATTACCCTGCCGGAAAGGCCGCCAAACTCGACCCCATCGAGGCGCTGCGGTACGAATAGCGGCGCCTCCGTCGGGAAATGGCCTCGTGCAGCCAGTCCGTTCCCGAACCACAAAATCCGGTTCCCAGCCCCCCCAATTCCCCTCATCTTCGGAGAAAACACCATGGAAACCGTAGTAGTACGCCTAGTGTAGTCCCATTTCAAAAACACAAGATGTTGGGTAAAACATCGTAAAAACAGGCCAAACTTCCCCCCTTTTCCCTCAAAAAACACCATAAACTTACAGAATCAGCTTGACATCTTCGGAAGCCAGAGCGTATAAGGCAAGGGACGGCCCCACTCTTGCCGGGCTCTCGGTGAGTGCACCCAGCTTTTCACTTAGGGCTCGCGAGAAACGATTTCTAGCTCAGGGTTGAAGGCATGGCTGAGACAAGAGAGGTCATGGACATGCGCGAAGCATCGCAGTATCTGGGCGTTTCTCGCGACACACTCTACAAGTACGTTTATGAAGAGCGGATTCCGGCATTCAAACTGGGCAACCGTTGGAAATTTAAAAAGACCGTCCTCGACCGGTGGATGGAAAAGCAGAGCACGCAACACGAGGGGCGCGCGCGCCGCAAGACCCGTGCCGCGAGTCGCTAGGGAGTCTCACTCATGTTTGGGTTCGGGAAAAAGAAGAAAGAGCTGGTCGGCCTCGACATCGGTTCAAGCTCGGTGAAGGCCGTCAAGCTCAAGAGAAAGGGCGAGGGCTACGAGCTCGAGAACCTTGGGCTTGAAACGTTCGACCCGGACACCGTCGTGGACGGGGCCATCATGAACGCGCCCGAGGTCTCCCGGCGGATCAATGCCATCTTCAGCGAGAACAAGATTTCAACGAAAAACGTCGCCACGTCGGTCTCCGGCCATTCGGTCATTGTCAAGCGGATCACCGTGGCCGCCGCGACGGAGGAAGAGGTCGCCAACGCCATCCCTTACGAGGCGCAACAGTATATCCCCTTCGATATGGCCGATGTGAATATGAGCTATCAGGTCTTGGGGCCCGCGCCCACGGGGAACGGCCTCGACGTGATGTTGGTGGCGGTGAAGCGCGAAAAAATCCAGAACTACACTACGGTCCTGAGCGTGGCGGGAAAGGCGCCTTTGGTCGTGGATATTGACGCCTTCGCAGTGCAGAACGCCTTTGAAGTGAATTACGAGCCTCCGCCGGACCTGATGGTGGCCCTGTTGAATGTCGGCGCCAGCATCATGAACATCAACATCGTCCGGGGCGGCGTGCCGCTGTTCACCCGCGACGTTTCGGTGGGCGGAAATCAGTTTACCGACACGCTGCAAAAAGAACTCGATCTGAGTTTCGAGGACGCCGAAAAATTGAAGCAGGGGCACGAAGTCGCCAACGTCTCTCCGGATGCGAAGGCGCCCCATCTCCGTTCCGTTTCCGAGATTCTGCTCCTCGAAGTCCAGAAGACCTTCGACTTCTTCCGTCAGACGACTTCGACAGAAAACATCCAGCACATCTATGTAGCGGGCGGGACCGCAAAGCTCGAGGGGCTGGCGGACCTGCTGAAAGCGGACTTCAACGTCCCGGTGGAAGTGCTGAACCCCTTCCAGAAGATTTCGTACAACCCTTCGAAGTTCGATCCCAATTATATCGATGACATCGCTCCCCGCATGACCGTTGCGGTGGGGCTGGCGTTGAGGAGCTTTGACACGCCATGATGAGAATAAACCTACTCGGAACTGCGCCAACCCCGACGGCCAAGCCGCCCGCGGCGCCGACGACCGTTGGGTCCCAGATCGTGGTTCTGGTCGTCGCCCTCGTGGTGGGAGGAGGTATCGTGGCCCTCTGGCATACCATCTCGCAGTCGCAGATTGACAAGCTCAAGCTGCAGCAGGCCGCCCTGCAACGGGAAAGAGACCGCCTGGCCCAGGTCGCCGCGGAAAACCAGCGCTACGAACAGCAGAAGCAGCAGCTCGAACGGCGCATCAACACCATTCAAGCGCTTGAGGCCGCCAAAGTGGGACCGGTGGATGTCATGAGCGTCATGGGCTACACGGTGAACCGGACGACCGACCTGTACCTTCTCTCCGTGAGTCCCCAGGGAGCCAGGCTGGCCGTCAACGGCCAGGCCAACTCGGTCGAGTCCATCGCGCGGTTCATCGCGGCTCTCAAGCAGTCAGGCAGTTTTGAGGACGTGCAACTCGTCCGGTATTACCAGGACGACCAGTTCAACCGGATGACCTTCAAGTTCAACCTCGACGTTCTTTACAAACTCCCCACTCCCCCGACTCCGGCGCCCGCGGCGCAACCCGCCGGGGCTCCTGGAGCGCCTGTCCGGCGGGCGGGGTTGTAGGGAAGGAGAAGAGGATGCCGAAAAGCCTAAAAGACCTTCCGCCGGCCGTCGTCTCCCTGATCTTCGCCGTGCTGGGCCTGGCCGTGGCCGGCATTGCCGCCTACTTCTGGGTGTGGCCTCTGGGTCGGGCGCGCGACGACCTGCAAAAGAAAGTTGATGACCTCAAGGCTGAAATCCAGAGGTACCAGGCGGTCGAACAGCAGCGACAGGAATATTTGGTCCGGATTGCCGCGCTCCAGAAGAAACTGGACGAGCTTCGATCCATCGTCCCGGACGAGCAGGCGACTGACCAGTTCGTGAGAATGGTTTACAACGCGGCGACGGGCACGGGCATCAACCTCCGGACCTTCGTGGCCCAGCCGCAAGTCCAGCGCGATTTTTACGCCGAGATGCCCTTCGCATCCCGTCTCGACGGGACCTATTACGCCTTGCTGAGTTTCTTCGATCGGCTGGCGCACGCGCAGCGCCTGGTGAGCGTGGCGGCCCTTTCACTGGGGCAACCGCAGGGAGGCGGGATGGGAGCTTACACGGTCCTCTCCAGCGAAACGGTGGGAGCCAACTGTGTGTTCATCACTTACTACAACCGTCCGCAGGCCGCTCCCGCGCCGCCGCCGGCGAAAAAGTAAGACAGGATCAGAGCCATGGCCAACGAGAGGCTTCGTCCCAAAGTGAGAAAACTCCCGAGCAGAGTGCTCCTCTTCGCGTTCCTTGGAGCCTTGGGCTGGGCATCAGCGGTCGGCTGGGCTGACTCGGCCCAGGATGGCGGTTTGCAAGCCCCCGCCAAACTACCCGCTCTGCCCCATCCCGACGCCTTCCAGGATTGAGCGGAGGCCGGTCCTCACCGGCCTGAGGGACCCCTTCAGGCTCCCCCCGCCGCCGGGACGTCCCGGAGAAACCTATACTGTGGAGGAGCTCAAGGGGCCGATGCCACCGGGGACGCGAGGTCTGGTCATCAATCAGCTCAAGTTGCAAGGCGTCGTCCGGCTTGATCTGAGCAACTCCATGATTGCAGTGGTTGTGCCCGTTTACGCGAACCGGGCTTACTTCTTGCGGGAAAACGACGCAGTCTATAACGGCGCGGTCAGCAAGATTACGCCCGACTCAATCTACTTCAAGGAGAACTTCCTCGACCGCTACGGCCGGGCGCAGGTCCGAGAAGTAGTAAAGCGTTTGGGTTCGGCTTCGGGAGAGGGAAGATGAGACGAAAACCGTTCACTGTGTTGACAAGAGCATCGCTGGTTCTCGGGATGGTCTGGGTTGCGGCGACCCGAGGTGCAGGGGCTCCGGCCCCCGCGCTCTTAAAGGACATCGCCATGTCCGAGCGGGCGTCGGGGAGCGAGGTCCTGCTCCGGATCGAAGGGGAGTACTCCTTCAAGCCCGCTCAGGCCTCCGAACACGCCATCGTTATTGATCTGGTGGGCGTCAAGGCCGGACCGATTCCCGCAAGCCACGAGTGGGATGGCAGCGTCCTCGCCGGCTATCACCTGACTTCGTACATCGACGCGGCGAACCAGCCCGTAGTCCGGGTCGAGGTGGCGACAAAACACCTTGACCCCTTTAAAGTCGAGCGGCAGGGACAATCTCTCCGAGTGCTCTTCGGACAGGGGCCCGTAGCGGGCGCGACGACGGGAACCGAGACGGCGAGTCTCAGGTTCGCTTCCTCCGTGGCGGCGCAGGCCACCTCTGGGGTTGACCGAGAGCGCTCCGCGACATCTTCAAAGGCGACTGCACTCGTTTCCGGCGTCACGATTAATCCTGGTGATGGTGGCGGCACGGTAGTGGAAGTCCTTACTACCCGGCGCGCTGCCTA
>QHZM01000257.1 GCA_003224665.1 Acidobacteriota bacterium | reverse complement strand
CGCCTGACGCCCCCGAACCGACGACGATGACGTCAAAACTCTTCTTCGAAACGTCTTCCACGAATTACCTCCCTCTAAATCACTTTCCTTTTGCGAGCCGCTGCCCGCCTCGACGATTCAGATGTTCCCGCGCTTCATCTCGCTCATGACGAAGTCGCAGGACCGGACGCAAAGGGCCATGATGGTCAGCGTGGGATTCTGGCACCCGGTCGAGGTGAACCCGGCTCCGTCCATCACAAACAGGTTCTTGACGTCGTAGGTCTGCTGGAACTGGTTGAGGACGGACTTCTTGGGGTCGTCTCCCATCCGGGCAACGCCCACTTCGTGGATCGCCCACCCGGGCATGGAGGGGGTCCTCGAAACGCGGATGTTTTTCGCCCCGGCGGCTTCCAGCATTTCGACCGCGGAATCCGACATCGCTTTGACGAGCGCCAATTCGTTTTCGCCATAGCTCATGTTGATGCGCAGGACCGACATCCCGAAGAGGTCCACCCGACCCGGATCGATCTCAACGTAGTTTTCCCACCTCGGCAGGCACTCACCGTAGCCGCCGACAGAGATCATGGGGACCGGGTCGAGCATCGCCTTCTTGTACGCTTCGCCGAAGCCGCTCGCCCTCCGGTTAAAATGGACCCCTCCGCCGCCTTGGTACCCGTATCCCCGTAAAAAGTCTTTTGAGCGCGGGCCGGTGCGGGTATTCCGGAACCGGATGATGTAGATCCCGTCGGGGCGATTCGGACCGCCCAGGGTGGGCTTTCCGGGGAGCCCGGTGAGTTCGCCGGCCGCGTCCCCGCCCATCACGTGGTCCATCAAATAGTGCCCCAGCGCGCCGCTCGAATTCGCCAGGCCGGCCGGATATTGCCTGGTCGCTGAGTTGAGGAGGATCCGGGCAGACTCGAGCGCCTGCGCGCAGAGAACGACAACCCGCCCACTGACCTCGCGGGGCTCATGGGTGACTCGGTCGATATAAAGAACGCCACGGGCGCGGTTGCGGTCCGGGTCCATCAGCACCTTGTACACCATGGCGTTCGGGACGTGGGTGCAGTTGCCGGTTTTCATCGCGTCCGCGACCGTCGTGAAAGCTGAGTTGAAGTAGGAATGCGTCACGCAACCGCGCTCGCAGGGGCCGCAGTAATGGCACGCCGCGCGGCCGTTAATCGGCCGGGTGTTGTTGGCTGAACGGCCGAGCGTCACCGTGCGACCGAGCTTCTCCTTCACCCGGTTCCGGAAAAGGACCTCCGCGCACGTCATCCCCATCGGCGGATGGAACTTGCCGTCGGGCAGCTCGTACACGCCTTCCGATATGCCGGTAACGCCGACGTACTCTTCGACGATGTCGTAGTAAGGGGCCAGGTCCTTATAGCTGAGTGGCCAATCTTCTCCAAATCCGTCGTAGGAGGCGGCCTTGAAGTCGAGGTCGCTCATGCGGTAGCTCTGCCGTCCCCAGACGTTCGTCCGGCCGCCGGTAATGCGCAACCGCCCTTGCCAGCTAAACGGCATGTTGGGCGCCGTGGTGTAGGGCTCCTCGAGGTCGTTGCAGAACCAGTCGTAGTTGTACTCCATGCAGGCATAGCAGTCCTTCTGTACGGGGCGGGTTTTTCGGATGAGCTCCGGCGCGCGGTCACGATACTTCACCTCGAATGGGGGCTTGTGCTCGGTGAAATTGTTGTCCGACTGCGGGCGGCCGGCATCAACCAAGGCGACCTTCAGCCCCGCTTCAGCCAGCCGCTTGCACACCCACCCGCCCGAGGCGCCCGAACCCACTACGACTGTGTCGAAGGAATTTTTGGACAGGTCTCCCACAAGACGCCTCCCCCGCTCACCGCGAACAGGGGATGCTAACAAGCAGGCGCAGGCCCGTCAACCGCAAGGGACCGCAAGGGACGGCAACTGTCCCCAGGGGTTGGTCTGTCCGCTGGGAGAGGGCGCGGAGCGGAGAGAGGACCGGCGAAGCCCCCATCGGCGTGCCGGATTCCTTGTCGAGCGCCCTCGCCGGTGGTAGTATCATGGCAACCGGGAGATAAGAGGCGGGGACAGGCTATGGAAAAAGATCAGAAGCTACAAGTGCTCAATAAAAAAGAGGCGTCGCGACGCGGCTTGAGCCGCCGGGAAATGGTCCAGCGGCTGGTCAGTGGAGTGGGCGCGGGAATCGCGGGATTGGGTAGTCCCCTCGTGGCGGCGTCTCACCCGATCCACAGACACCTGGCTGACGATTCCACCCTCTCGAAAGCAGACGCGAAAGTTGCCGCGGCGGACTGGGCGCCGGAGTTCCTCGACGCTCACCAGAACGAGACCCTTATCGTGCTCGCGGAACGCATCGTGCCCGGTTCAACGCGCGCTCAGGTCAACCGCTTTATTGACCTCCTGGTGAGCGTTGACACCGCCGAAAGCCAGCAAAAGTTCATCAACGCGCTCTCGAGCATGGACGGCGAATCGCTCAGCCGTTTTGGACATCCGTTCAAAGCGCTTGCTGAGGCGCAGCAGAACGAAGTCCTGACAACTGCTTCGACGGCGGAGCGCGGAAAGTCAGAGGAAGAAAAGGACTGATCCTGGTTTGCCGTCCCCTCGGCACAAACGCACGAGGCGCCGCGCCTGACGCTGCGCGACCACTTCGAAAACCTGAAAGGATGGATCAGCGGGGCGTACTACTCGTCAGAGATTGGTATGCGGGAACTCGGATGGACCGGCGAAGTCTTCTTCGAAAGTTTCCCCGGTTGTCAGCACCCTGAGGGGCACCACTAAAGAAAACCGATTGTGAAATTTTTCGGACAGGAATGGCGTTAGCTCGGGAAGGGGGATTTGCAGCTACTTGCCAACGAGTTGCAACAAGGTCATTGTGTGAGCCCGCTAACCCATTTGTTTTCAGCAGGAGATTGACAGGTGTGCGATTTTAGCCCTAAGATTTTCGTTTAAATCTCCCAGCCCAAGCCCGGGACGAGATTTCTAGCCAGGTCACATGTTTCAGTCGCTCGTCATTACGCTTCGTGAAGGTGTAGAGGCCGCCCTCATTATCGGCATTGTCCTTGGCTACCTCAAAAAGACCGGCCGCGAGACCTGGAACCGAGTCGTTTACTGGGGCTTGGCATCCGCGGTCTGCGCGAGCCTTGCGGCGGCGTACCTCGTGCGACGACTCGAAGTCTCCGAGGACGCTTACGAAGGCTGGATGATGCTCGCAGGCGCGATGTTCGTGGCCACGATGGTGGTGTGGATGTGGAGGACCGGAAAACGGCTGAAGGGCCAAATCGAACACAAACTTTCAACTCTCTCCGGCTCCCCGACGCGAGCGGCAGCTCTGGGCATCTTCCTCTTCGTATTCCTGATGGTCCTGCGCGAGGGAATTGAAACCGTCCTCTTCCTCGCGGCGGTCTCCCTGCGCACCAGCGACCTGCTGAACCTGATGGGCAGCCTGATCGGACTTGGGCTCGCGGTGGGCCTCGGAGTGGCGTTCTTCAAGGGCAGCCTGAAAATCAACCTGGGAAAGTTTTTTTCCGTCACCAGTCTCGTATTGTTGCTCGTCGCCGCGCAACTTCTGGTCACAGGCCTGCACGAACTTTCCGAGGCACGTGTCCTTCCCTCCAGCCGGCGTGAGATGGCGCTCGTCGGCCCGATTGTGAATAACGAGAGCTTCTTCTTCCTGGTGGTCGTCGGCCTCGTTCTGTTTTTGGTTGTGGCCCAGCGCATTCAAGCCGGCGGGCTCAAGGAGGGCGAGCTGGCCGGCCTGCCCGGCCCCGAGAGACGGAAAGCGCTGGCCGAGCGGCGGCGCGACCGCTTCTGGAAAATCGCTGCGAGCGCCGCCAGCCTGCTCGTCATGGTATTGATCGGCGCCCAGTCTATTTATTCGTTCACGGCGCAGGCGATGTCCGCCCCGGAGCGGCTTTCCGCGGTTGACGGCGAAGCGCACATCCAGGTGTCTCAACTTTTCGACAGAAAGCTTCGCCGATACGTGGTCCACATCGGAGGCTCGGAAGTCCGTCTGATCGCCCTCCTCGACTCGAGCGACACGGTCCGAACGGCGCTTGATGCCTGCCAGATTTGCGGCAGCCAGGGATACGTACAGGACGGCAAGAACGTCGTCTGCCGGAACTGCGGCGCGGCGATTTACGTGCCGACCATCGGACTCGCAGGCGGATGCAACCCCATCCATATTGATTACCGGGTGGAGGGCGAAACGGTAAAGATTTCACAAACCGCGCTCGCCGAGGCCGCCAAGGTCTTCGAGTAGCCCATGCTTGCCAGGATTGTTCGTGAATCGCTCACGCGCGGCCGTCGCCGGAAACTCCTGAGCGGCGTATCGGTGGCGCTGGGAATCACCGTTGCCACCACCCTGGCCACCCTTGCGCTTGACGTGGGTGACAAGGTGAGCCGCGAGCTGCGGTCGTTCGGGGCGAACATCTCCGTCACTCCTGCTGCGGACAGCCTTCCCATTGCAATCGACGGGCTCGACTTTCGGCCGCAGGCGGCAGGAGGAGCGTTCCTTGCCGAAGCCGACCTCAAGAACCTGAAAAAGATTTTCTGGCGAAACAACATCGTGGCCTTTGCGCCCTTTCTTTTCGCGCCGGGTAGGGTCCAAGACCGCGACGCCATCCTGATCGGCTCGTGGTTCGACCGGGAACTCCAGGTGGACCGCTCCGAAGCATTTCGCACGGGGCTAAGGAAGTTGCATCCCGCCTGGAAGGTCCGGGGCGAATGGCCTCCCGATACAGACTCAGCCGCCGGCTGCCTTGTGGGACGACGACTGGCCGCAAAACTCGGCGTAGGGCCAGGGGAGGCGGTCACCGTCCGACTCGCCTCGGCGGCTCGAAGCGCGGGCGTGTCCCCTCGGGAAGGGGCTGCCACGGCGTCGCTTTTGGTCCGCGGAATCCTCGAGACCGGCGGGCCCGAAGAGGACCAGGTGGTCGTCCCGCTCTCAGTGCTTCAGAAAATGACGGGCCTTGAGGGAAAGGTCAGGAGCATCCAGGTGAGTGCGCTGACAAAGCCTGAAGACGCGTTCGCGAGCTCCGACACCTCGAAACTGAGCCCGGAGGAGTTTGACCGCTGGTATTGCTCGCCTTACGTCGGGTCAATTGCGTATCAGATCCGTCAGGCGATACCGGGCGCCGAGGCCAAGCCGGTCTATCAGGTCGCGGAGACGGAGGGTAAAATCCTCGGGCAGGTGGGGATGCTGATGGCGGTCCTGGCCGCGGCCGCGCTGGTTACTGCGGCCCTCGCGGCGGCCTCCATGATGCTGGCGACGGTCCTCGAACGGCGCGCGGAGATCGGGCTGCTCAAAGCCCTCGGTGCAACGGACGCGCACGTTGCCGCCATTTTCTTGTCGGAGGCCCTTGCCATCGCGCTCCTCGGAGGAGCACTGGGATCAGTGGCGGGAAGCGTGCTGGCGCGGCGGCTCGCCGAAACGATATTCGGTTCGCCGGCCGGCCTCCACTGGGTCATTTTCCCCGCTGCCCTGACGCTTGCAGTGGGGATTACTCTGGTCGGCTGCGCGATACCTCTGGCGCGAGGTCTCAAGATCTCTCCGGCGGTTGTTTTGCGCGATTGAGCGGGCAAGGCGTCAAGTCAGGCCCTAAAATGTTAAGGGGCGGAGGGAGTGGCCGGATCACTCGATGTACCGTGACCCGGGTTCTAACGGACCCATGAATCACCCGAGCAGTCTCAAAATGTTTTGGCGGTTGTTGCTTCGGTCGATTTTCGTGAAGCGGCCGCAAGCAGCGCTCGCTGTCGGTTCACTTCTGGTCGGCGCGGCCGTCACTACGATGCTGCTCAACCTTTATGAGGACGTGCACCGGAAGATGACGCAGGAGTTTCGGGCGTACGGCGCAAACGTCGTCCTGTCGCCGCGCGCTGCTGACTCCCGCGACCCCTTCGGCACCGGCGGCGTCATGGACGAAGACGTGCTAACCCGGCTGGAGGCGTATCGAAGTCGCATCCCTGACCTGTCGGCGCGGCCCTTGTTGTACGTGGTCGTGCGCCTCAGGCGAGCTCCAGGTGCAGTTCCCGAAGTCGAACCGCAGAATGTCGTAGCCGTGGGGACGGACTTTTCGGTGGCGGGCCGGCAGGTCACATCACTCGAACCCAAAGGCATTGCCGGCGGACCTGGCTCGGGAGAGTGCGTCGTTGGGGCGCGTGTTGCGGAGCGCTTGCGGCTCGGCGCGGGCGACCCGCTCGAGATCGAGCCTCCTGGACCGGCGACTGGTTCGCCTCCGAAGCCCCGGCGGCAGTTTCGTATCAGCAACGTGGTTTCGACCGGAGCCTCGGAGGACGATCAGGTGTTCCTCGCGCTCGCCGAGCTCCAACGGCTCGCGGGCTTCGAAAAGAAGCTGAGCCTGGTCGAGTTGAGAGTGCCCGGAGAGACCGCCGCGGTTGAGCGCGCCGTCAACGAGCTGACGCGCGCATTCCCCGGCCTTGACGTCCGACCGGTCCGGCAAATTGTTTACTCGGAAGGTCGGGTCCTGGGCATCATTCGCTGGCTTGTGGTATCGTTGACGGCACTCATTCTGGTGATCATCGCCCTCTGCATCATGGCCACGATGACGGCGATCGTGCTCGAGCGCCGCAAAGACATTGCTGTCATGAAGGCGCTTGGGGCGAGCGACCGCCTGGTGATGGGGTTTTTCCTGATGGAAGGCGCGGCGCTGGGTCTCGTGGCCGGACTGGCGGGTTACTTCTTCGGGGGGATATTGGCGACCGCGCTTGCCCGCCGCCTGTTTGGAGTCAGGCTGGATTGGGCGTGGTGGGCGCTGCCCCTGGTCTCGACGGCGAGCGTCCTGATTTCCGTCCTGGCGACTTTTCCCCCGGTCCGAATCGTCCGGAAGGTTGAGCCCGCGGTCGTGCTTAAGGGAGCTTAGGGGCCACGGCCGGCGGGGCCGAGAGGATCAGCAGTTTGAGCGTTAGTCTCAGGCCTTCGTAGCAGCGCATCAACCGCCAAGGGGCGCTGGAAAGAGAGCAAGGTTTGCCTTATATCGAAGTCAGAGGGCTGACGAAGAAATATGGCGCGGCACTCTACGCGCTCAACCACGCTTCATTCTCGGTCGAGAGCGGAGAGTGGCTTGCCATCATCGGGCCCTCCGGCGCCGGCAAGAGCACGCTGCTCAACATTCTCGGCTGTCTCGATACGCCGACCGAGGGGCAGGTCCTCATTGACGGCCAGGACCTCGCCAAGCTCACCGCCGCCGAGCGCGCCCGCTTCCGCGCGGAGAAGATCGGCTTTGTTTTTCAACAATACCACCTCCTGCCTTTTCTGACGGCACTCGAAAACCTGATGCTCGCCCAATACCTTCACAGCCTCGCCGATGAAGCCGAGGCGGCGGCCGCGCTGGGCCACGTGGGGTTGGGCGACAGGGTCCACCACCTGCCGTCGCAACTTTCCGGGGGAGAACAGCAGCGGGTGTGCATTGCGCGCGCCCTGATCAACGAGCCATCGTTGATCCTGGCAGACGAGCCCACCGGCAACCTCGACGAAGTGAATGAGGCGATTGTGATGAGCCTGTTCGCCAGCCTCCATCGCCAGGGGCGAACCTTGGTCGTGGTCACTCATGACCCCGAAATCGCGCGCACGGCGGAGCGGCGACTCGAACTCCACCACGGCCGGTTGACGGAAGTGAGCATCCAAGCCCACCGCGACGAAGAGCTATTTGATGAACTGTTGCGAGCGGTGTGGAAAGTCCAGGAAATTTCGGCCGGAAGGCAGGTGAGCACAGAGACCTTGCCGGAATTTTCACAAAGCCGCGCCACGTTTCACCTGCTCGCGGCCGGAGGCTGGGTTGACCTCGGCGAAGACCAGGTGGCTCTGACGCCGAAGGGCGAGCAGCGCGCCCTGAACATCGTCCGCCGGCATCGGCTCGCTGAGCGTCTGTTTTACGACGTCTTTGGCCTGGACGCCTCTCTGCTGCACGAAAGCGCCCACCGGATTGAAGGCATCCTGAACCCCGAAGTAGCTGACAAGATTTGCACGTTCTTGAATCACCCGCAGACCTGCCCCCACGGCGACCCCATCCCGCGCGGCGCATGCTGCGCCAGCCCGCTGACAAGGGCCTAGCCGGGCGATACCTCAGAAAGCTCAAGGGCCAGCAGCGCCTTGCAGGAAACACAGAGGAGCCGACCGGAAGGAGTCCCGGCTTCCACGACGGCGAAGAGCTTTGTCTCGCCGCAGCGAGCGCAGGCGGCGGTCGGGGCCGTCGGGTCCGCGTCGGGAGGCATCGGCCCGACGTCGCCTTTCAGTTCCCCAACCTTCGTGGTGACCGGCTCGAAAGTCGTGTAGCACTTGCTGCAAACGTGGTTGAAACAGCAGTCCGGCTTGCAGGAATAAACGACGTCGCTCGACCCGCACTGCGGACAGAGAATTGAGAGGGGCGCGAGCGTCATGGCCGGCTGCTCGGGGTCAAGTTAGAGGCTCTCGAAAGAATCATCTTCCTCACGAAAAATCCGTCACGCCCTGTCACTGTTAGTCGCGCCCAGTCTCTTCGGGAAGGCGGCGCATTTGTAGAAGCGTGTATTCCGCTTCTACTGAGAGTTAAAAAATATAGTGACAGCCGATTTCTGCAGCGGCGCTGTCCTCAGCGCCGAAATCGCCGGTGGGGACACCGGCGCTGCAGCCGAAGTTGTCACTATAATCTGTAATCCTCAATAGTTCCCACTAGCCCGAAGGCTCCTCCGGTTTCCTGCTGACGAGTCGCCCGGCGCGCTACGTATACTTCAGCCAGCGGAAGATCTCCACAAGGGACGGTCGCTTGCCGTGCATCAGGACCCCAACGCGATAAATTCTCGCGGAGACATACACCACTCCGACCGTGGTCAGAATGAGGAGACCTATAGAAAGAGCGATCTGCCAGAATGGAGGAGTCTGGGACGTGATCCTCAACAACATCAGGATGGGCGCGAAAAACGGGATTTCAGAAAACACGACAGAAACCGTGGAAGCCGGGTCACGCAAGACGAAGTTGAACATGAGGAAGCTGAAAATCAGCGGCAGCGTGGCCGGCCATTGCAACTGCTGCGCGTCCTGTTCGTTCGAAGACGCTGCGCCGATGGCGGCGTAAATCGAGGCGTAGAGAAAGTACCCGGTCAGAAAATAAATCAGCAGGTACACTATCACACCGATCGGCACGTGAAGGTTCCGCACCGGGTTGCCCGTGCCGGCGGCCGAGGCCATGGTAGCGCCGTAAGCCCCCGCCGCCGCAATAGACAGCGTCCAGATCAGGTATTGGGTAAACGCCACTGCCCCCACACCCAGAATTTTTCCCGCCATCAACTGGAAGGGCCGCACGGCGGAGACCAGGACTTCGACGACGCGGGTCGTCTTTTCTTCGAGCACCGAGCGCATGGTCACATTGCCGTACATGATCAGCGTCGAATAGAGGAGCAAGGCGAGGACGACGGACATGAGGAAAGTCTGTCCTTTTTCTTCGGTCTCCCCCTCGCGAGTGACTCTCACGAGTTTGATCTCGACGCCCCGGACCGCCTCCTTCAGGTTATCCACGTGAATGCCGCGCTCTTCGAGTCGCCGCGCAATGACCGCGTCGCTGACCGCCGATTCGATCGAACCCGTGAGCATGAAGTCGCCCGGGTTTCGAGTGTGAAATTCCGCCGCTTTTCCGTCGGTGACGTCTTTCGGCACCACAAGGTAGCCGTCAAGGCCCCCGGCGACCACTTCAGCCCGCAAATCCGCACGCGCCTTTTCTTCCGCTTCCGGTTGCTCGATCGTTTTCACCACGCGGAAGAGGGGCTGCCCGTCCGGCAAATTCCGGGTCAGACCGCGGGCAATGGCGGCGGACAGGCCGCCGGCCTCATCCAAAGTGGCAATGTTCAGCGTGTGGCTTCGCTGGCGCGTCGCGAGGAAAACCGACAGGCCGAAGATCCCCGCGGTAAGCAGCGGGATGGAGATGGTGGCAATGACAAACCCCTTGGTCCGCACCCGAGTGATGTATTCCCGCTTGATGATCAGCCACAGCTTACGCATGGTCTTCTGAGACCTTCTCGATGAAGATGTCGTTCAAGGGAGGCTCGAGCAGTTCGAAGCGCGCGATGCGGGCGCCTTCGGCCACGGCGGCCTTGAGCAGTTCCTGCGGGTCGGCCCCCCGCCGGAGCCTGGCTTCAACGACGGCACCGAACCGGTTGACTTTTTCGACCAGGGGCGAATTCAGGAAGCCGCCCTCGCCGGTGAATTCCATCCGCAAGGTGTTTTTGCCATAGGACTGCTTGATGGCGCGCAGGTCGCCGCCCAGGATGTTCCGCCCTTTGTTGATCAAGCAGATCGAATCACACATCATCTCCACCTGCTCCATGCGGTGCGTGGAGAGAACGATCGTCGTGCCCTGGTCCCGCAACTCCAGCATGATGTCCTTGACGGCGGCGGCGTTGAGAGGGTCGAGTCCGTCGAACGGCTCATCCAGGATGAGAAGAGGGGGGCGGTGAAGGACGGCGGCGATGAACTGCGCCTTTTGCTGCATGCCCTTCGAGAGGTCAATGACTTTCTTCTCCGCCCAGTCCGCAAGTTCCATACGCTCGAGCCAGGCGCGGGCCCGCCGGTCGGCCTCGTCTTCCGAAAGACCCTTCAACGCGGCAAGAAAGACCAGCACCTTGCGGAGCTGCATCCGCGGGTAGAGGCCGCGCTCCTCGGGAAGATATCCGATCAGGTCTTGAGTGCGGTCGCTCAAGGGCTCTCCGAGCACGTCGACCGAGCCTTCGTCCGGGATCATGACGCGCATCATCATGCGCAGTGTGGTGGTCTTTCCGGCGCCGTTCGGCCCGAGCAGACCGAAAATTGCGCCCTGCTTGATCCGCAAGCTCAAATCGGAGACCGCGACGACGGAATCGAAGCGCTTGGTGACTTGTTCGAGGACGACAGCATCCATGATCAGCCGCTCTCAACTGAACTGGCATGGCCGGAAACGAAAATCACTTTCTAACATCAAATCCTACAGGCTCGCAACCGGCGGACGGCGCGGCTCCGAGATTGGCTGCCCGACGCGGGACGGGGCAGATGCCTCAACCCAAGGGGCTGTAATCGGCTCCAGCCTTCAAGTAAGATATGCCGGTGCGGGCCGATCCCAAAGGGGAAATCAATGCGTAATGTCGTGATCATCGGATCGGGTTGCGCGGGCTTGACGGCGGCGCTTTACTCGGCGCGGGCCAATTTGCGGCCTCTGGTCATTCGCGGCGTCGAAGCCGGCGGGCAGCTCAGCCTGACGACTCTGGTCGAAAACTATCCCGGCTTTCCCAAGGGCGTCCAGGGCCCTGAGTTGATCCAGCTCATGCAAGAGCAGGCCGCGCACTTCGGCGCGGAGTTCAAGGAGGGCGACGTCACGCGGGCCGATCTCTCCAAGCAGCCGTTTGTGGTCGAGCTCGGGAACGAACGCATTGAAACTCGCACGCTGATCGTCGCCAGCGGCGCGTCAGCGAAGATGTTGGGTCTGGAATCGGAGCGCAAGCTCCTGGGCCACGGCGTTTCGACCTGCGCCACCTGTGACGGCTATTTCTTCCGAGGCAAACCGGTGGTTGTGGTGGGCGGCGGCGACACGGCCGCCGAAGAGTCTCTCTTCCTGACGCGCTACGCCACGGAGGTGACCGTCATTCACCGGCGCGACCAGTTGAGGGCCTCCAGGATTATGCAGGACCGTATGCTCAGGAACGAGAAGATCAAGTTCATCTGGAATTCGGTGGTCACGGACGTCTACCTGAAATCGCACGACGGCTCAAAGACGAGTGTGCCCGGAGTCTTTGCCGCCGGCGACGTCCAGGACCGCGTTTATCGGCAGGCCGTCACCGCGGCAGGTTCCGGCTGCATGGCGGCGATGGACGCGGAAAGGTTCCTCGAAGCAGAGCCCTGAACCCAGGGAGACAGACCGCAGCGGGCAACCAACCTGCCCAAACGGCGATGCCTGAAAATCCCGCTGCCCGTCCCGAAGCCTCCGAGCCCGAGCCCTGTCCCCGATAAGCCAAACCTATGCTCCGCTTCTTCCTTTTCCTCCTCTCCGAATGGGAAACCCCGAAAAGATTCCTCACCACTCATTCGCTGGGCCGGCGCCACCAGGGCTCACGCAGAGCTACAGGTACCGCTCTTCGAGGATCGCTCTGTGGTGTGCGACGTGCCCGGCAAGAATGTAGGCCAACGCCCTAATGGTAAAGGAGTTCCCGCTGGCTATGCCGGTTCGCATCCAGGCCTCAGCCGGCAGATTTCGAAAGAAGGCAAGAGTCGCCAAGCGGATTCCCCGGAACTCCTCGACATGACTGGCCCACGAAAACTCGTCGGCCCTAGCAGCGCCAGCACAAACGTTCTGATCGAAGCTCGGCAAGGGGCTCTCGAAACTGCGCGCAAACCAGAATGCGCGGAACAGGAAGGCCCGCTCGCTGTCGTTGATATGATTCAGTACTTGGCGGATAGTCCACTTCTCCGGCGCGTAGCGGTGAAGAGACTTCTCCTCGGAGATGCCCCGCAAGAAAGCGACGGTTTCTTCCAACTGAGTCTCCAGTTGGCCGACGATATTGTCGCTCGTGATCCGGTCGATGTAGGTGAAGTAGTACGGCGCGGCCTCGTTGCGTTCTGGAGGTCCCATCACGCGATTATTCTAGCGCGCGGGGCGGTGTGGTAGCAACGGATTGCGAGACCGTCTCTCGAACCGGCGTTCGGGTCCTTAAACCGGACTTCGGGGGAGTCAGAGGTTGCACTTCTGCGAGTTTGCCCGGGCGCGTGGACTCGGGCCGGACAAGTTTGAATTCCAGTTGCTGTTCGGCATCCAGCGGTCGCTGCAACACGCGCTCCTGGCGGATGGCTATCGCGTCCGGGTGTACGTTCCCTTCGGCAAAGAATGGTACCCGTATTTCATGCGCCGGCTGGCCGAGCGCCCGGCCAACTTGATCTTTTTGCTCCGCCACCTGTTTCGCAAATAAATAATGAACTCGCTTCAATGCGAGGCTTCCTGCGCGCACCGCGGGGATGGATTTGTTCCTCGGGCCAGCCCCCGGACCGAGTCTCGGCTTTGGCGCGTCACCCATCGCTGGTAAGCTAGGGGTGTGACTGACTCCGAACCTGTCCGCGAGTTCGCGCTGCTGGTGGCGCGGGAGGAAGACGAAGTTGACCTCGCCGTCGCCGCGCTGCTGATCGCGCGCACCGAATATCCCTCGCTCGATATCGCGGCAAACCTCCAGCGACTCGACCGGATGGCTGCCGAGGTCCGCGCCGGCCCGACCCAACCTGCCTTCGAGAACGTCGAGGCGCTCAACAAGGTCCTGTTCGAGGAAGAAAGCTTTTCCGGCAACGAGGAGGAATACGATGACCCGCGGAACAGCTACTTGAACGACGTGTTGGAAAGCAAAAAGGGGATTCCCATCACGCTCTCGCTCGTTTATACGGAGGTGGCGCGCCGCAAGTCGCTACCGGTTGTGGGCGTGGGGTTCCCGGGCCACTTCCTGGTGAAGTACCTTACGGGCGTGGGAGAAATCTTGATCGACCCCTACCACCGCGGCACGGTGATAAACCGCGAAGACTGCATCGCCAGGCTGAAGACCCACTTCGGCGAGGAGGCAGAGCTGAGGCCGGAATTCCTCGAGGCCTCGA
>QHZM01000321.1 GCA_003224665.1 Acidobacteriota bacterium | reverse complement strand
CCGCGAATCACGCTTTGGATGGACTGTCGCAGCCGGGCGAGGAGCTGAGTGGAAACGGGGGCCTGGTTGTTTACGCCGGTCTTTTCCATGTGTCCGGGGTCGCCGGAGGGCCTGCGGCCTCCCTGGATTCTAATCGGCCGATCTGGTATTTTTTATAACGAACGGGGCGATTAACTCAGCGGTAGAGTGCTACCTTCACACGGTAGAAGTCACAGGTTCGAATCCTGTATCGCCCACCATCGTCGCTCGGCCGCCCACCTCTCGTGCATTGTATCGAAAGTTTACATCTCGACCAAGGGGTTTCCGTTGCGCATCGCCGCTTCGAAGTTGCCGTGCCCCGGCTAACGCCGGTGCTTCTACGAAAAGTGGAGTTGGAATCAGTCGCCGTCCGCCGCTTCCACGCGAAATGCTCCTTCACGACGATGTGTTAGACTCGGGACCTTCGAACCGCAGAGCTCGATACTTGAGTCCATTGAGCGGAGCCAGCGGTGTTCAAGATCGGTATTGTGGGGCTCGGTCAGGTCGGGAAGAGCACGGTGTTCCGCATCCTGATGCACGCCCAGGGTAGCCCCTCGCCCTTGGGAAAACCCGAAGCTCGCGTGGGCGTGGTGCGCGTGCCTGACCCCCGGCTCGACCGGCTGGCGGAAATGCACCAGAGGCGAAAGACTGTTCACGCCAGCATCGAATACGTGGACACTCCGGGCAGCATCATTGACCTGGCGCGCAAAGGGGAACAGGCGGCCCTGCTCCGCGAAGCGGATGCCCTGGCGCACGTCCTCCGGGCGTTCCAGGACGAATCGTCGGCAGCGCCGGGCGGGCATTTCAACCCAGCGCGCGACATCGAGAATGTTGAACTCGAATTGATGCTCTCCGACCTTGCCGCCGTCGAAAAACGCATCGAACGCCTCGAGAAAGACCTCAAGAAGCAAAAGAGCCCCGCGCTGGAGAACGAATATCAGATCCTGCGGGCTTCGAAGGAGACGCTTGAAAAGCAGACCCCCTTGCGGGAGTGCGCGTTCCCTAAGGAGCAGGAGCGCGCCATCCGCGGGTTTGCGTTTCTTTCCGCGAAGCCGGTCCTTTACGTCTTGAACGTGGGCGAGAAAGACGCTGGGCGGACGGGCGCCCCTGAAGAGCTGGCGGCCGGGATGGGCATCAAGCCGCGGCCAAAGACCTCGGTGGCGGCGGTCTGCGGAACAATTGAGGCGGAACTGGCCGAGCTTGGCGACGCGGAGGCGGGGGAGTTCCTGGCGAGCTACGGTCTCAAGGAATCGGCCATCTCGCGGATGGTCCGCTCGAGCTATCAGCTCCTCGGACTGATTTCGTTCTTCACCGTGGGAGATAACGAGTGCCGCTCCTGGACGGTCCGCGCGGGCGCCACCGCGCACGAAGCTGCGGGGGAAGTCCACAGCGACTTCCAGAAGAAATTCATCCGGGCCGAAGTCGTCAAGTTTGAGGAGCTCGCGGCGGCGGGCAGCCTGGCCGAAGCGCGCAGCCGGGGGATGGTGAGGCTCGAGGGAAAAGAATACGTCCTCGACGACGGCGAAGTGGTCTATTTCCGCCACTCCGCCTGAGGGATTCTGAAAGTGAAACGCGAGGATAGCTCTTATGGCTTTTCTCTGGACTAGCCTTGGACTTGGCGTCATCGCCGGGTTGGCCAACGTGTTCGGAGGAGCAATCGTCTCCGCGCGGGCGTGGAGCCGGACTTTCCTGGCCTATTTCATCGCTCTGGGAGCAGGCTTCATGCTGGCGACGGCGCTTACGCAGATGGTGCCGGAGAGCATGCGGCTTGCGCCGCTGCGGGCGCCGATTCTGATTTTGGCGGGCTATTTCATCGTGCACTTCTTCGAGCATTCCTGGCTCGCGCACTTTCACTTCGGCGAAGAGACGCACGTGGATGAATTTGTGAATCCCCGCGTGGCCTACGTGGCGCTGTCGGGACTCCTGATCCACACCTTCTTCGACGGGGTCTCGATCGCGGCCGGCTTTCTTATCGCCAACTGGCTCGGCTTGTTAATTTTCGGCGCGGTCATTCTGCATAATATCCCCGAGGGCTTTACGATGGCCTCGATCATGACGGCGGCACGCAAAGGGCCAAGCGCGGGACTGTGGGCGGCGACCTCGCTGGGCGTGTCGAGGATTTTGGGTATCCTGGCGATGGCGCTCGCGCGCGATTGGGTGAGTTCCGGTCTGGCGCTTTCAGCCGGAGTTACCCTTTACGTTGCCGCTTCCGACCTGATCCCGGAAGTCAACCGGACGCCCGGCCCCAAAATCGCACTCACCGTCGCCGCCGGCGTGGGGCTTGTGATCCTTTTGCGGCTCTTGATCTTTCCAAAGCTCCTGCCTTGAGCCGATTCGGCTCCGGTGAGGGAGCGCCCCGCATCTCCCATGTACTCCGAAAAAGTCCTCGACCACTTTCACCATCCGCGGAACGTTGGCGAGATCGAGAACGCGAGCGCCGTCGTCGAAGTGACCAATCCCGTGTGTGGCGATGTGATGAAGCTGTGGGTTCTGGTGCGCGACGGGAGGGCAGCCGAAGCAAAGTTCAAGACCGCTGGTTGTGTGCCCGCGGTCGCTTGCGGGTCGTGGCTTACGGAGGCGATTTCCGGCAAACCGCTCGCCGAGCTGAAAGGCATCACTGCGGAACAAATCGCCGCGGCCCTCGGAGGCCTGCCGCCCGCTTCAAGCCACGCAAGTGTGCTCGCGGCAGATGCCCTCAAACAGCTCCTTGAAAAATTGGAAGAGTAGAGGGGTGCAACCCCGCGCCTGCTGATTCTCGAGAAAGAGCGGCGGGGCTGCTTAATGGAGGTCTCGCGGAAGGAACAGGCCGTCAAGCTGCCGGGCCGGCGTTTACGCTTCGCGTTCCCAGCCCTTGACTTCAAACCCCGAATCCTTCATCTCCAAATAGACTTTCATCAACCTGTCGGCGAACCCGCTTTCCGCGCGGCGCGTGTGCATTGTGAGCAAGAAGAGCGAGCCAAACGAGCCGGTCCTGTGCGCCCACTGGAGAAGCCCGCCGAGAGGGTCCGACAGGTGGTGACGGTCAACGGCGATCAGGCCTTTTTCGATTTGGCAACCGAGGTAACGGAACGGCAGGA
>QHZM01000320.1 GCA_003224665.1 Acidobacteriota bacterium | reverse complement strand
AGTTTAAGATGTGCCGCCTGTGCTTCCGCCAGCTTGCGCTTCGAGGCGAGATTCCCGGCGTTACCAAGTCCAGTTGGTAGGATGAATCAAAGCGGGTCGCAACTTTAAATTGGGGAGCGTCGTGTCAGCCATTACTGATCCCATCGCGGACATGCTTACTCGAATCCGGAACGGGATTCGAGCGCGCCATCAGCGCGTCGAAATGCCCTCGTCGAGGCTCAAGGTGGAAGTTGCCCGCGTCCTGAAAGAGGAAGGGTTCATCAGCAATTTCAAGTTGGGCGAAGAAGGAAAGAAGAAAGCGCTGAGGATTTTCCTTCGCTACGGGCCCGACGGGCAAAGCGCCATCGCGAGCCTGGACCGGGTCTCGAAACCGGGGCACCGCGTTTACGTCGGGGCGCGGGAAATCCCCAGGGTCCTGGGCGGACTCGGCGTTTCCATCTTGACGACCCCGCGCGGAGTGATGACCGGGAAGTCCGCCCGGAAAGTGGGTGTGGGAGGCGAAATTCTCTGTAGCATTACTTGAGGGTGCGCCGGTGGCGAGCGAGCACCATGAGCGCCCGGTTGCCGGCTGAGAGTTCAAAGGCTATGTCGCGGATTGGGAGAAAGCCGATCGAAATACCCTCCGGAGTCACTGTCGAGGCACAGGAGTCGGCGGTGGTTGTCAAGGGGCCGAAGGGGACGCTGCGCGTTCCCTTGCCGGCGGGGATCCGACTTGAGAAACAAGACGGGCGCTTGCTGGCCCATCGCGACGGCGAAGAACTGGGGGCTCTTCACGGGTTGGCGCGGAGCCTTCTTGCGAACGCCGTCCGAGGCGTCACTCAGGGATTCGAGAAGCACCTGGACATTGTGGGCATCGGTTACCGCGCGGAAGTGAAAGGGAAAATGTTGGTGTTCACCCTCGGCTACTCGCATCCGATCGAATTCAAAATTCCAGAGGGGATGTCAGTGAGCGTGGAAAAGCAAACCCATATCGTCCTGAGCGGAGCCGACAGGCAGCAGGTGGGACAGGCGGCGGCGGAGATACGGTCCCTGCGCCCGCCCGACCCTTACAAGAACAAGGGAATCCGGTACACAGGCGAGCGCCTGAAGAAGAAAGTCGGCAAGGCCGCTGCTGCCGCCGCGGGCGGCCCGGCGAAGCAGTAAGCGTGGCGAGGAAAAGAACGGAGACCGGAGCATGTTGAGCCTGCTTTCGCGCAACGAGAAACGCCAGAGGATTCACGTGCGAATCCGGTCGCGGATCCGCGGCGGAAAGGACAAGCCGCGGCTGAATATTTTCCGGTCGCTCGACCACATCTACGCGCAACTGATTGACGATACGACCGGCCACACGCTCCTCGCCGTTTCTTCTCGCGACAAGGAAGTTCGCAAGGTCTTGAAGAACGGAGGGAACGTCGCGGCAGCGAAGACCGTCGGCAAAGTGCTTGCAGAACGCGCCAAGGGGGCGAGCATCGCGAGCGTGGTGTTTGACCGCGGAGGGTATGCCTATCACGGGCGCGTGAAGGCGCTGGCCGAGGCAGCGCGCGAAGGTGGACTTCAGTTTTAAGAAGCACCCGGGGGGAGGAAAATTTTGGGCGGCAGGATTGACCCGAGCACGCTTCAACTGAAAGACCAGGTTGTTTCGATCAACCGGGTGACCAAGGTGGTCAAAGGAGGAAAGAACCTCAGCTTCTCCGCCCTGGTGGTGGTGGGCGACGGGGCGGGTCATGTCGGCTACGGGAACGGCAAGGCCCGGGAAGTCCCCATGGCTATTCGCAAGGGGATTGAGGCGGCCAGGAAGTCATTGGTGAAAGTGAACATCACGGCCACCACCATACCCCACACGGTTCTCGGTCACTTCGGAGCAGGCAGGGTCCTGCTGAAGCCCGCTCCTCCGGGCACGGGCTTAATTGCAGGCGGGGCGGTGCGCGCCGTGGTTGCCGCGGCTGGGGTCCAGAACGTATTGACGAAGTCCTTGGGCACGACGAACCCCCATAATGTCGTCAAGGCGACGATGGACGCTTTGCTCAAATTGCGAACTCCGGACGAGGTAGCTTCCGTTCGCGGAAGGCCTGCCGAGGAAATCTAACAGGACTTGAAAGTTGTGACGCAAAAGGCTCACCGGGAAATTCGAATTAAGTGGGTGCGGAGTGGAATCGGGTTCAGCTACCGCGCAAAGGAAGCCATCCGCAGTCTGGGTCTGCGCCGCCTGAACCACGTGGTGGAGTGTCCCGATACGCCCCAGGTGAGGGGTCTGCTGGCCAAGGTCCCGCATTTGGTGGAAGTCGTAAGCGACGTGTCCCGGCCGGCCTGGCTCTCTGTGCCCGAATACACCATCCTGCCTGCCGAGGCGGCGGCCGAAGTGGCCGCTCGGCAAAAGCGGAGACCGGCGAGGGAAGCTCGGTCGGAGGAAAAGGGAGAGGTCGAGGTCCAGGAACCTGTCGCGCAGCGCGCGGCAAAGGCAGAGGCGGGTGAGGCATCCAAGAAGCCGGCTGCGCCTTCCAAGGCGGTCCCACCCAAGAAGCACGCGAAGGCCGCGGAGGAACGAAAGGGCAAGGCTGCCGCGAAAGCGGGCGAAACGAAGAAAAAGGAAAAAGCGGCCTCCCCCCGCGGCGGGGCGAAGTCAGCCGGAAAGAAGAAAAAGTAGGCGGCACAGCCATGGCCATTCATATTGGGACACTGCCGGCTCCGCGAGGCGCCCACAAGCCCCGGAAGCGGATTGGGCAAGGCATGGGCTCCGGTCACGGGAAGACCGCCACTCGCGGCTCGAAGGGGCAGAAGTCTCGGGCCGGCTCGCGGATTCGTCCGGGCTTCGAAGGCGGGCAGATGCCTCTTCACCGGAGGCTTCCGAAACGGGGCTTCACGAACATCTTCAAGAAGCGGTACGCGGTGGTCAACTTGAAAGACCTCGCGGAGTTCAAGCCCGGGGAAAAAATTACGCCGGGTGTTCTCCTCGAGCGCGGACGCATCAAGAGTCTTGAAGACGGGCTCAAGGTCTTGGGTGACGGTGAACTCAAGGCGCCGCTTCATATTGTTTCCCACTGCTTTTCGAAATCCGCGCTGGAAAAGATCCAGAAAGCAGGCGGAAAGGCCGAGGTCATTTCGGGATGATTGAGTCTCTCAAGAGCATTACCGAAATACCCGACCTGCGGAGGCGCATCCTGTTTACGCTTCTCATGCTGGCCGTCTACCGGCTGGGGGCGTTCATCCCGACCCCGGGGATCAACGCGGATGTCTTCGAGCAAATGTTCAATCAGTATGCGGGAGGGCTGTTCGGTTTGCTCGCCATGTTCTCCGGCGGCAGCTTGCGGAGGTTAACCGTATTTGCGTTGGGCATCATGCCTTATATCACCGCATCGATCATCCTCCAGCTCCTTACGGTCGTATCGCCGCACCTTGAGAAGCTGCATAAGGAGGGTGACCTTGGCCGGCGAAAGATCACCTCCTACACCCGGTGGCTGGCAGTGGGACTGAGCGCCTTCCAGGCGTTCGGAATTGCCTCGATGCTCAGCCGGCAGCCCAACATGGTGGCGAACCCGGGAGCGGGGTTTGTTTTTTCGACCGTCGTCACCCTGACGGCCGGCGCAATTTTTA
>QHZM01000319.1 GCA_003224665.1 Acidobacteriota bacterium | reverse complement strand
ATTGATCTGGTCCATGTTGGTTCCGCCCACGCAGGGGACCCCGTTGCTGTCGTTGCCCGAACTGGTGAGCGGTCCGAAGCCCGTAAAGTCGCCGTTGCGCATGGCCTGAGTGGGTGTAAGGGCAACCACAGGCGACGCCGTGCGTTGTTTGATCCATTCTTGCGACCAGAAGAAGAAGGTCTTGCTCTTGTTCGTGTTGTAGTGGTCGGGGATATAAAACGGGCCACCGATGGTGTAACCGTAGTCGTTGTACCGGAATTTGGATTTTTTCTGGTTGCCCTTGTTTAAGAAGAAATCCGCCGCGTTGAATTTGTCATTGCGCACGAACTCGTAAATGTTGCCGTGAAACCCCTTGGTGCCTGTCTTGGTGACGGCCAGTAGATTGGCGCCGCCGGCGGTCCCGTACTTCGCGCTGTAGTTGCTCGTCAGGACCCTGAACTCGGACAGGACGTCCGGGCCCGGGTTGGTGAAAGTGGACGTCTGGTTGCCCATGTCAGTATTCTGCACGCCGTCCAACATATATCCTGTGTAGTGGTCATTGAGCCCGTTGATGGCGAAGCCGCGGAATGAGTAGAAGCCCTTCCCCAGCTCATCCGGGGCCGTGTTCGAGGCCCCCGGTACAAGCTGCTGCAGGAGCAAGAAGTTTCGGCCCAGGATTGGGATTTCGGTGATCTGTCGAGTGGATATGACTTGGCTCTGCTCGCCGCTCTGAGTTTGAATGATCGGAGCAGCCTCTTTGACTTCGACCGTTTGACTGACCTCACCAATCTTCATGGCGAAGTCAACGGCCAAGCGGTCCGCCACACTGAGAGCGATTCCCGACCGTACCGCCCGCTGAAAACCGGTCACCTCGATGGAGATTTGATAGGTTCCTACGGGCAAGGCCTCCGCCACATAGGTTCCCGCCGCGCTGGTTTTCAAGGTTCGGGCAACGACCCCTGTACCGCTATTCGTGATGGTTACAGTGGCTTCAGGGATTACCGCGCCACTCTGGTCCACAACGGTTCCCGTGATGGTGCCCGCGGTTTGTGCCGGTGCCGGCCTGGCGCTACAAATTATCAACAGCACGCCGAGGAGCAGCGATACCTCCCTTAACTTCTGTTCCCGTAACCCGACGCAGTGGAACCTTAGCGGAAATGCGTTAAGGTACACGCACCTTACAACTCCGCCCGGACCTTGTCAAGCGAAATTTTCGCCCAGCGCGTCTCGTTTCCCGCCGAAACTTCTAAGCGCCTGCACTTTCCTGGTAAGTTAACACGATGTCGGCAGGAAAAAATTCCTCCCGGACAGCCGCGCATGCCTAAGAGTTGGCTGAGACGCGTAGGCGCGCCGCTGCCTCCAGTACTCAGGTGCCCGTTGGGGGCGCTCAAAAGGCCCCCAGGGTCGCAGACGGCGGGCTATGCAAATCTGTGGCTTCGGGGTGGAGGATTTCGCGAAACAGGTGCAGGTTGGAGCGTATGACGACACCGGGATTCAAATAGTAGGTAGGCGGAATTGGCCGCCCGCTGACGAGGTGATCTATGACCAATCGAACCGCGCTCTGACCTTGCACATAGGGGCGCTGATAGATAGAGGCAACAATCGTTCCTTTTTCAAAATACGGAACCATTTCCTTGAAGACGTCCGTGGCGATGAGTTTAATTTTCCCGGCAAGCCCGAGCGCGCTGAGGGCGCGGCAGACAGGCAGGCAGTTGGCGGTGTTCACATAAAGTCCGGCAAGGCATTTCAATTTGCCAAGCAGCTCGAGACATTTCAGGAAGGTTTCGTCCTCGTCCTCGTGGCCCTCCAGCACCTCAACGACCTGAGCGCCTGTACAAACCTGAGGAAACACCTCGGAGAACCCTTGAACTTTTTTTCGATGGTCCTCGGTGCTCAACATTCCCGTAACAATGGCCACTTGCGAGTGAGGGGGAACGAACCTGCCCATCAATTCTCCCGCCATTCTCCCGTTAAGTTCGGGTTCCACACACACCACCGTAGAACGGCTACTCGCAGGCGCGTCCGTGGCAACACAAATTACTCGAACGCCTTTCTTCTCAGCCTCATTGATCAGCGGGCTGAGCTGCTCGGGATTCGCCGGAGTAACAACCAAAGCTTCTATTTCGCTGGCCAGAAGTTCTTTCACCTTTTCGGATTCGCCTAACCCCAGCCGATCCACAGGGCGATAAATCAAATCAACGCCCAGGTGTTCGTAGCGTCGTGCTTCCGCGAGGAGTCCGTGGAGAACCTGGTCATAAAAGAAATGGAGTTCACGAGGGATGCAAACGCCGATGCGGATGGCCGGTCTTGCGACCGATAAAGCGCGGGCCGCCAGATTGGGCCTGTAGGCTAATTCTTTGGCGATGCGCAGAACCCGTGTGCGGGTTTTTTCGCTAATCCTCTTGCGACCGTGTAGAGCGCGGTCTACAGTTCCAATGGACACCCGCGCCAGCCTGGCGATGTCGTGAATGCCGATCTTCCGCATCGACAAATCCCGTTTCCGGTAGAGATTATAATCGACGGGGGGGTTCCCGGCTGTCAAAAATCCTCGATTTCACGTTAAGGTTAACGCGATCCCTTTGTCCTCCACGATGGCCTGTGACCACCTGACACTCGAGGGTACCGGCGCGAAAAGCACTTGCCGCTGCGTGTACATTAACGCTATATTTCTCGAGCGTCGAGCCTGCTCGGCTCGCTGAAGCCGGAACGGTCGGGAAATCGTATCTTACAGGAATGGCCCTCGATAGCAATTCTCCGTGCTCAATCACAAGGGAAATTTACAGCGGTTGGAACGCAATTGGGCTGGGAAACGGGCTTTTTAAACTATTTATTGTGCCAGAAATAGGCGGTCGCGTCATTCAGTTGCGCCTGGGGGCGCAAGATTGCTTTTACGTCAACCCTCGTCATCTCGGGCGTGTTTACAGCCCAGAACAAAACAATTTTGACTCAGGTTGGAAGAATTACGGAGGCAGCAAAGTTTGGCCCGCTCCCCAGGGGTGGTCGAGCGACGCGGAATGGCCGGGGCCTCCAGATCCGGCCCTTGACGGCGGGGCTTACTCGTGCCGGATTCTTGATGACAAGAGCGAAACCGCGGCTGTCCTTCTCGAAAGCCCTGCAGACGATTATACCGGACTGACCTTTGCCCGCGAGCTCCGCATTTTCCAGGATACAACCACGGTGCACATTCGCCATACGATGCGCAATACGGCGGCGCGTCCGGTGCGTTGGGGAATCTGGCAAGTCACTCAACATGCGGTGAACGGGGACATTGCAGTGTTTACTCGCGCGAGAACGTATCGCCAGATGTTGGGCGATCAAGCTTATGCCTCGATCCGCCTGGATCCGGATACGAAGCTTTGGCGGCTCCGCTATGCTGACCAGGTAGCAAAGTTCGCCGTTAGACCGGAAGACGGTTGGGTGGCTACGCTGGACTCACAGCGCCGCATCGCTCATGTGGAAACGTTTCAGCTTTTTCCCGGCGTACCTTATCCCGACGGCGCTCCACTGGAGCTTTGGGTTAACGGTCGCGGTTCCTATACGATTCACGGCGACAGAATGGAGACGCAGAAGGACCCCAACGGCTGCGATCCGTTCTTGGAAACTGAAGTGCTCAGCCCGCTGGCGGAGCTGCAACCCGGTCAGGAGTACACCTTCCACTCCGCCTGGCATTGCACGGCGATAGACGCGGATGCGGTCTTAAGGGTTGAGGATTGCGGTGCTGTCGCTCGAGCTTTGGAAGTTCAACATCGGGAGAAACAATTGCGAGTGACCGGGTCGTTTGGTTTATTCCATGCCGCGGTTGCGGAATTAGTGGGCACTTACAGGGCCGGAAAGGAGAAGGCGCACGTCCTGGGCGCGGCGACGCCGCTCGTACCCTGCGTGGTGGACCAGCTTTTTCCGTATGAGGATGGTTTGTCGCAAATCAGTCTAAGACTCAGGCGTCCGGACGGGAAGTTGCTCGGGACCGTGGACCATGCCACGGTCTGCTGATGTTCGGCCGTAGCGACCCTTAGCGGGAGCGTGTAAAACTCATTCCGTCGCAAAGGGAAGGGATGTGTTTTAACCCCACCGGACGGAGGCCGAAAAGAAAACAGAAGAGTTGATTTTTTGATTTCCGTTTGGGCGGGGCTTGAACGCCCGCCTTTCCCCGCGCCCCGGAACTTTTTTAGCGTCCTGCTGGAACAAGGAAGGCCCGCCGGGCCAGGATGTTTGCCATGCCGACCTTTTCGAGAGATTGCCTCAAGGGCAAGAATATTCTGATCACCGGAGGGCTAGGCAGCATCGGCAAGGTCGTTGCCGAGCGGCTCTTGGCACACGCGGCTCGCCTTGTGGTGAACGATGTCGTGCCTGAAGACGAGGCCGGACACTGGATTGCAGCCACCGGCTGCCCGGCCGAGCGCTGCCGCTACATCAGGGCTGACATAACAAATTCGTTGGAAGCCCGGTCTCTGGTGAGTCGAACGATTAAATTCTTGAGTCGTCTGGATGTGGCCCTCTGCCATGCCGGGTTGGTAAGACCGGGCCCGATCCTCGAATGCTCGGAACGGGACTGGGACGAGACCCTGGCACTCAATCTGAAGGGTGCGTTCTTGGTTGCTCAGTCGGCCGCGAGCGTAATGGTTCAGCAAGGGATCAAAGGGAAGATTATTTTTACTTCTTCTTGGGTTCAGGACGTACCCTGGCCGGAAATTACGCCGTACACGGTTTCGAAGAGCGGGATGAAGATGCTCATGCGAGGCATGGCGCGAGAGCTGGCCGCGAAGGGAATACGGGTCAACGCAATCGCGCCAGGCATTGTGGCCGTAGGCATGGCCAAGCGGCAATGGGAAACCGAGCCCGATTACCGTCGTCGCGCAGAGAAAGCTATCCCCTTGGGGTTTATGCAGCCTCCCGAATCGGTCGCCGACGCATTGATATTCCTTTGTTCGGACGCGTCGGATTACATGACCGGGGCCACACTCCTCATCGACGGAGGCTGCAGCCTTTATCCCATGGACTGAAATCAAGCAGCGAAGTAAAGGTCCGATCTCGGCGGCGGACCGATCCCTTTCTCCAGGGGTTTAGCGCCGCGTTTGAGAGACCACCAGACTGGCAAGGGCACAGCGCGGTGGTCCCCCGCGCCCGGCAGCCGCACCGATCCGACTTAAGGAAGGCCCTCCCCCCGAGGCGAATATGCACTCTCCGTTAGAACGGCAAGACAAGGTGCTTCTCAAGAGTCGTTGGCGCGCTCGTTCATTACTGGTTGCCATAACAGCGGCGGTCGGCGGCCTCCTATTCGGTTATGACACGAGCGTCATTTCAGGCGCAATCCTGTTCGTCCGCCAGGAGTTCCACTTCACTTCCATCCAGGTCGAATTGGCCGTAAGCATTGTGCTTGCGGGGGCGGCTGTTGGGGCGGCCGCCGGCGGGTGTCTCGGCGACCGGTTAGGACGAAAGCCGGTATTGATGCTGACGGCAATCATTTTCGGGGTTTTCGCGGTTGTGACGGGGATGGCCCACAGCCTGGGGGTGTTCCTGGCGGCGCGTTTTCTGGTAGGGCTGGCCGTGGGGATTACCTCCATGATTACGCCGCTCTACATAGCGGAACTCGCGCCCACCGAGATCCGCGGCGCCTTGGTCACGCTCAATCAGCTCGCTATCGTCAGCGGCATCGGGATAGCCTACTACGTAGACTATCTCTTCGCAGACTCGGGCGACTGGCGCGCAATGTTTATCAGCGCGGTAGTCCCCTCCGTCGTGCTGCTCGTCGCGCTGATTTTTCTTCCCGAGAGCCCGCGCTGGCTGGCTACGCGGGAGCGCTTTGATCAGTCCCTGAAGGTGCTTTCCCAGATCGAAAGCGTCGAGGATGCGGAACGCGATTTGGAGGAATTGCGGCAGGTCACCAAGACCGACAAACTGAAATTCCGAGACTTGTTTGCGCCGCGGTTCCGAAGCCCGCTCGTGGTGGGCGTGGGGCTGGCCATATTTCAGCAGATCACCGGTGTCAACACCATCATCTATTACACACCGATCATCCTCCAGATGGCGGGGTTCCAAAGCGCTTCCAGCGCAATCCTGGCCACGGTGATGGTCGGTGTCGTGAACTTTCTGGCCACCCTCATTTCGCTTTTCCTCCTCGATCGCGTTGGCCGCAGGCCTTTGCTCCTGATCGGAATCGCCGGCATGGGCCTGAGTTTGATCCATTTGGGCTTTTTGTTCAGGATGACCCACCTCGTGCGTAGCGCCATTCTCATCGATGTGATCGTCTATCTCGCTTCATTTGCCATCGGCCTGGGACCGATTTTCTGGCTGGTGATTTCCGAAATTTATCCCACCACTGTG
>QHZM01000318.1 GCA_003224665.1 Acidobacteriota bacterium | reverse complement strand
TGCGGGCTCTAAAAAGCAAATACGTTCCATTCCTCTTCTTCACGCTGGTGGGCGTCAGAACTGCGATTCAGGACAGCCAGGCGCAGGAGCCAGACCTGTTGACATCCTGTTCTGTGCCGAAGGGCATAACCAACAGTGCCGATTAAGTGTTGAGAAGGAGATATGGCAAGCATCTTTCGCGTTGGGCTCACGAGGGACTTTCTAACGCCGGCGGGTGAGTTCGCGATGGGTGATATTGGACTTCGCGCCCTCGAAAATGTGCCCGGCCTATCTTTCGACTTTTTCCCCGAGTATCTGCCCGAAGTTACGCCTGAACAGATTGCAGGCTATGATGCTGTGATCTCTCTGGCGCCACGCTACACTCGGAGAACACTCCAGGGTGCGAACTTCAAGCTGGGCTTGATAGCTCGCTTTGGTGTCGGCTACGACATGATCGATGTGGAAGCTTTAACGGAGCGGGAAGTGGTCCTCACCATCACCCCGGACGGGGTGCGGCGGCCCATGGCGGCGGGGATCGTAACCTTAATGCTGGCGCTGGCCCATGAGCTTTTCGCCAAAGATCGGTTGGTCCGACAGCGAAAGTGGGAGGAAAAGCTCAGCGTCCGAGCTACCGGTCTTGGCGGGCTCGTGTTCGGGTCCATCGGAGTCGGGAACATCGGGCGCGAAGTGTTCCGTTTGATCAAGCCGTTTGGAATGGTCTCCCTGGGCACCGATCCATTCTCCAGACCTGAAGACGTGGCAGACCTGGGAGTGGAGTTGGTGGAGCTTGAGACACTGCTGCGCCGTAGCGATTTTGTCAGTGTCAGTTGCCCTCTGACGCCGGAAACGAGAGGCCTGATCGGCGAGCGAGAACTTTCGTGGATGAAACCGACAGCCTATTTTATCAATACTTCCCGAGGTGCCGTAGTCAACCAATCCACCCTCTATACGGCGCTCAAAGAGCGCCGGATTCGAGGCGCGGCGCTCGACGTGTTCGAGATTGAACCGATACCCGACGATGAACCTCTTCTCCAATTGGATAACGTCATCCTGACGCCGCACTCTCTTTGCTGGACGGAAGAGTGCTTTCGGGCGATGGGGGATTCCGCAGTCCGAGCCGTTCTCGCGGTGCTCAGAGGCGAAGTACCCCCGCATGTTGTCAATCGTGAAGTATTGAAACGGCCGGGGATGCAGGCCAAGTTTGAGACGAACCGGCAACAATGGCGGCTTCTCGCGGAGGGCAAAGTTGAACGTTCTCACCCTTAAAGGTGCCTTGCGGCAAGGTCAAGTGGTCATCGGCACCTGGGTTTTCGAGTTCAATACACCGGGGATCGCGCGGCTCTTAGCCAGTACCGGCGTCGATTTCGTCGTTTATGACATGGAGCACAGCGGCTTTGGGATTGAATCGATCCGGAACTTAGTCGGCCCATCACACTCTTTAAATCTCGCGGCTTTGGTGCGGCCTCCCGCTGCCCAATATCACCTGATCGCACCGGTTCTGGACGTGGGCGCGAGCGGCATTATTGCTCCGATGGTGGAAACCTCGGAGGACGCCGCAAGGGTGGTGCAGTCGTGCAGATATTTTCCGGAGGGGCGCCGCGGGGCTGCCTTTTCAATTGCTCACGATGACTTCCGTCCAGGTGATGTGGAGAGCAAGCGGAAGGCAAGCAACGAGGCCGTGCTATGCGGGGTCCTGATCGAAACGGCGAAGGGTGTGGAGAACGTGGAAGAAATTCTTTCGGTCCCGGGGATTGATCTGGTTTGGGTGGGGCACCTCGATCTTTCGCTCACGATGGGAATCGCCGGGCACTTCGAGCACCCCCGGTTTCTGGTGGCAATTGATGCCTCAGTTACTGGGGTGACCTGTGGTTACTCCAACGCGCGTTGTCCGAAGGGATCCACGCAATCCGTCTCGGTCTATCGCGCGGCCAAACCAAAGACACCCAGGGCGGGTAGTCGGGCTTCACCGGAATCGCCCACCTGGTTGACATTACGGGCGGGCGATCTCGCGAGGGTGAAATGAGCGGACATATCAGTCTTGGCATTGCGCTGGTCTTGATCGGAGGGTTCCTGAACGGAAGTTTTGCGTTTCCCATGAAGCGGCTTCCCGCCTGGCGGTGGGAAAATATCTGGCTGGCCTATTCGTTCAGCGGCATGATCTTCGTCCCTTGGATCACTGCCGCAGCCACTGTTCCACATCTCGCTGAACTGTATCGTCAGAGCTCATCGCTCACCCTGGTCAAGGTGACTCTCTTCGGGCTGGGCTGGGGCGTCGGCTCGACGCTCTTCGGCATGGGCATCAGCCGCGTCGGGCTAGCGTTGGGCTTTGCAGTGACGCTGGGGATAACGGCGTCCTTCGGGTCCGTGCTCCCGCTAGCCGTGCTCCATCCCGAGGAGTTGCTCACGCATCGAGGTCTCGCCTTGATGGCCGGGACGCTGGTTATGGTCTTGGGGCAAATCTTTCTTTCGATCGCCGGACGGCGGCGAGAGCGCGAAACCGGCGCGGCAACTTCGGGTTCCCCGCCTTCCAGTTTTGCGCTGGGCCTCGTGATCTGTATCTTTTCCGGGATCTTCTCGTCCATGCTGAACTTCGCCTTCCTTTTTGGCGATGAACTGAGGCAGAGGGCCTTGTCCGCCGGGGCGAGCGCCCCCATGGCCGCAAACCCGATCTGGGCCCTGGCCGTGACCGCAGGTTTCCTGGCCAATGCGGGTTACTGCGCGTACCTCTTGAGCAAGCATCGGACTTGGAGTCTCTTCACTGCTTCCCGGTCGGGCCCAGGCCCCTGGCTAGGTGCGGGCCTGATGGGCGTAATCTGGTTTTCGGGAATTGCGGTTTACGGCATGGGCGGGGCCTTGCTAGGCGCGCTCGGCGGCATCGTCGGCTGGCCGATTTTCATGGCCATGGTCATCCTCACCGGCTATCTCATGGGCGTGGTCAGCGGGGAATGGAAAGGGGCGAGCCGCCGGTCCTACAGCTACTCCTGGCTGGGGGTGGCCATCCTGCTGGTAGCCATCTACATCGTTTCGCTGGGCAATGCCGCCTGACCTCCGCAAGCCCGTCTATAAGCGTGACAGGCAGACTTGCCAGAGACGTTGCGCCGAATTCAGACGGGGCCGCCTCTGAAAAGTCGTTCTCCATTCGAAAGGATTACGCCAGATTTCCGGACTTGCTCATTGTTGACGGGAAGATAGGCGCTGATTTTGCCCCGAACGACATCGCGGAGAATGAAGCGAGCCTTGATTCAGGAGGCCGTGTCCGGCCACAGCCAGGTAAGACCACGCCATTAAGCCATGTGTCGATTTGTATAAGAGAGATTGAAAAACGGGAGGTTGCGGCGAGTACGCTCGTTGCCTCGGGCGCAAGAGGTCTCCGGTTCAAATTCGGGCACCCCAACCAATGATTCCACTCAAACCGACAGGCAAGCGGAAGGCCCGCGGCACTGTCCGATCATCCAGCGCTTACATTTTCTAGAACTGTGGCCTTTGGGCTGGCAACTGGCTGCCCGATTTTTCAGCAATCGCTTTAAGCTGGGCCCCCGTAATAGCGATCGGGACACGAACGAACGCTGCGCGATCACTGGAAGGGACCAGAACGTTGATTTGCATCATATAGCGGCCTGGAGGAAATTCCTCCAGTGGGATTTGCACGAAATAGGCAACCTTTATAGCCCTGGCTTTACTCTCGTTTTCGAGCTTGCCGACGAACGGCCCGGCTTCAGAAATCTGGACTCCACTCCGGAAAAACACCAGCGCTACCGACGGCGGCAGATTGGATTCTCCCCCTCCCGCGCTTCGGCTCTCCGATGCCTCGCCGGTCACGTTACTCTTCGAACCTCCCTCCGATCTCGCTTTGCGTTCGTAAGACTCAAGGTACACGTAGAGCTTTTGATTCGTGCGAAACACGCGCGTAACGCTTGGCAACAGCACCCGGCTTCCCACCTGCAGGGGGTTAGTATTCCTCCCTTTAGCTTTTCGTCCGCCACCCTCACCTTCCCTCGCAGATTCCTGCAGTTGATTCGACACCACGACCGAGCTCAGGGCGAGTCCCGACCCAGCCGCATCGGGCAGCGCCAGCGGTTCCTCGAAGGTGCCGAGCTTGCCGCTTTCGTTTTCGCGCGCCACAACTTTCAAGTGATAGTTGCCCGCCGGCAGTTCAAAGCCCCCTTCATAGAGAATGTTGCCACTGAGAACCTGTCGATAAGTATCGGCGTCCAGCTTAACCGGTAGAGTGTCCCTCAACACAGCCACTTGACGACCGGCGCTGTCCGTTGCTCGCCAAACGAAATCGAATTCCGTCCGGTGGGTGACCGACTTCTGGAGGAAAGAGACGGCTGAGCCGGGAATCTTGGCGGCCAGGACCACATGAAACTGGTTATCCGGCTGGCGGAAATAGGCGGCTTCCACGGCCATCGGCAGGTCCACGAACGGTGAATCGAGGTCCATGGCCTGCTCGAGTTGGAGGTCCTTATCCTCCCGCGTGAACTGCCGGAAATCCTTCGGGGCGAAGTAACCGGGGCGCGCCACGACTTTTATTCCGGGACGATTGATCACCACGCGAATGCGCCGGAATTTGCCGTCCGAGCGCGCATTGGAAGGCGAATACCCCAGCAGGTAATAACTTGAGTTCTCGTTCTGCACTTCACGGAAAGCCTGGCTGAAATCATTGATGTCATTGAAGGTTCGACCACCTGTATCCGCGGCCAGTGTAGCCAGGGTTTCGCGGCCACCCTGGAGGGAAGAAACCTGGGAAGAAAAGGCCTGGCCGGTGTAGATGGCAGTTCCCGAGGGGCTGGCGGTCGAAGCGTCGCCTCCGGGCGGCAAGGCCGCCAGTCCTCGCGCGTCTACCGTGTAGACGGAGACATTGGCCTGGTTTGCGGCATCCGACGCAGCGCGCAACTGCGCCTGGTTTTCAATGCCCGTGCGCTCGATGCCACTCGAAAAATGGATCACGGACTTGCGCCCCGGCACGTCCCTCAGCAGGCGCGCCAGGGATTCGAGCGCCGCCAGCTTTTCATCCGTGTTGAAGATGTTGAATTCCGTCTCATCGGGCGTGAAGGCAGCGGAGACGTCCCGGGTAACGATGGCCTCGCCGTTCGCGTTCGTCGTGCCGGCTTCGCCTTCCGTGCCCGCCTCGGC
Organism: Acidobacteriota bacterium; assembly: GCA_003224665.1. Classification (GTDB taxonomy): domain Bacteria; phylum Acidobacteriota; class Terriglobia; order UBA7540; family UBA7540; genus QHZM01. The sequence goes on along the minus strand of QHZM01000318.1, from coordinate 285 downwards.
GAGCGACGACGATTCGCCAACTGTAATGGACTTCAGAGCCTTGTCCAGCGCGTCCCGGTCATTGGTGAAACTCTGCAGCACGCGCAGGGTGCTGCTGTAGATCGCCACCGCCACCAGATCTGCGGGTGTCAACTGCTTGTGCACGAAATCCGTGGCGGATTTCGTGGTCCGTATCAAGTCATCCACCGCCATGGAAGTGAGATCGAAGAACAGCACGAGCAGGCGCCGATCCTGAATCAACTGCGCCGGCGAAACATTGGGAGGGAGCATCCCAAGGTCGATGGT
>QHZM01000317.1 GCA_003224665.1 Acidobacteriota bacterium | reverse complement strand
GCGCCAGGTTTACAGCGCGTCCCCTAAATGTCTCGCCTGAAGTCTTCACGAAAAATTCCATAAGCTTTAGACTTGGTGATTCGACCCCGCAAGTCGCCCCGCTGGTCGCACGATTTCGCGCGGGCGCTCGGGCGAAAAAAGTCATGATAGCACGACGCCTCGTTCCCTGCCCGAGGGCGAAGGTTCCGACAAAGCTGAAAGAATTTTGACATCCTGCCCCGTACCCCTATAATCCCAGTGCCTTTTACGCCGGATGCTGAGGAGTTGATGGAGAATTCGTCGAACCTTTCGCGCCGTCAAGGCGAGCTCTGGGCCCTGGGTTCCGTTTTCGGTTACGCCTCGGCCAATATTTTTGATCGTCTCGCAGTCGTCCACGCTGACCCGCTGGTTGGACCCTTCTTCCGCGGCCTTCCAAGCCTGCTCCTCGGGATCGCCCTTGTCTGGAAGAACCGGACTCTGAGCCAGCTCCGTCCCGGCTCGCCTCAGTACGTTGGCAGGCGCGCCGTCCTCACCTTCGTGTGGGCCGGAGTCCTTTCGACGATGGGGCTCTTCATTTATTACTTCGCGATCCGGATGGGCGGCGTCATCATCACGACGCCGGTCCTCGAGACGTGGGTCATCTGGGGGACGCTGGTCGCCTGGATTTTTCTGCGGGAGAAGCTGCGAGGATTTCTGCTGCTGGGTTGGGCTTTGATTGCCCTGGGCCTGGGCGCGCTCGTCCTGGGCCAGCTTCGCGGAAAGCCGATATCGCCTTATTGGTACTGGGCCATTCCCCTGGCGGCTCTTGCGGCGGTCTCTTACGGAATTTCGGGCGTCCTGTGGCGCGACGGGCAGTTGCGAGGCGCTCATCAGTCCACGGCCATCCTGTTGCAGTTCGTCACGAGCATCGCCGTCGCGCTCGCGGGCCTGGGACTTGGGGGCCGGGGGTCGCTCCTTTTCACGACGGCCCGGAAAGACGTCATGGCGTTGCTCGCCAGCGGAGTGTTCTCCGGTATCATTGCAATCTATTGCATCTTCTCAGCGCTCCGCCTGATGGAAGTGGGGCGCGTCTATGCCATTTCCTCCCTCACGCCTCTCGTGGCCACGCTGTTCGCCCGCTTCTTCCTGCACGAATACTTGAACCTTCTTATCCTTTCCGGGGTATTGCTCATTTCGGTCGGGGTCACCTTGACGCAGATTTTTCGCCCAAGAGTTTAAGCCATCGGTTCTTTAAACCGATATTGACGGTATTGTGCAGGAGAAGATTAGTAAGCGTGCGATCGCGGAATCGCCGTTCCGGGTTTCCAATTAAGTCAGCTTGTGCTGGCCAGGAATGGCCTCTCGTCTTCCGGTGCCTGAAAGGAGAGCCGCATGGAGATCGAAGAATTAACCCAGACGGTCCGCCGATTCACTCGACACATTTCGATAAACCGCACCCATCGCGGAATGGTTCGAGTGCTCAACCTCATCGTGATCCTGGGAGTTTCACTCCTCTGGCCGCGGGACGCGGCTGTGAACGCGCCTCCCAAGGCGCCGAAGGATAACGTCAAGGAAACGATCCACGGAGTCGAGGTCGTTGACCCCTACCGGTGGCTTGAAAACCGCAGCAACCCGGAAACAGAGGCATGGATCAAGGCGCAGGACGATTACACGCGTTCGATTCTCGGAGCTTTGCCCGGTCGCGAAAGCCTGAAGCAACGGCTCACGGAGCTGTTGAGGGTTGACACATCGAGTACCCCCGTCGAGCGCAACGGTCGTTACTTTTACATGAAGCGGCTGGCGGACCAGGAATTGCCCGTGCTCTACGTGAGGGAAGGGCTCAAGGGCCCGGAGGAAATTCTCATTGACCCGCATCCGATGAGCCCGGACCGCTCGGTTTCAGTCAGCCTCATGGAAGCGTCTCAGGATGGCAAAGTGCTGGCCTACGGCGTGCGCCAGGGCGGGGAGGACGAAACCACGATCAAGCTGTTTGACGTGGATGCGCGGAAGGACTTGCCCGATCGTTTGCCGAAGGGACGCTACTTTGAAGTCTCCTTCATGCCCGACAGGAGCGGTTTCTATTACTCTCGCGAGGAAGCGAATGGGCCCAGGGTTTACGACCATGCGCTGGGTAAAGACTCAGCTCAAGACGTCGAAATCTTCGGGAAGGGGTATGGCCGGGACAAAATCGCCATCGCCTCCGTGTCCGAGGACGGCCGGTATCTGGTCATCCATGTCTTTCACGGCGCGGCAGCGGACAGGTCGGAGGTTTACTTTCAGGACTTGGTCAGGCATGGCCCGACCGTTCCCATCGTTAACGATTTGGCTGCCCGGTTTATCGGGGAAGTCGGGGGCGACCAGCTCTTTATCGAGACGAACTGGAAAGCTCCAAACGGCCGCGTCTTCGCCGTGGACCTGAACCATCCGGCGCGCGAGCAGTGGCGCGAAATCATCCCGGAGAGCGATGCTGTTATTGACGACTTCTCTCTGGCCGGCGGAAAAGTTTTTGTCACCTATCTGAAGAACGTCCGCTCGTCCTTGAAAATATTCGAGCCGGACGGCCGGCCCTCGCGAGAGGTTCCGTTGCCATCGCTTGGCTCGATCAGCGGTGTCAGAGGCCGGTGGAAGGGAGACCACGCCTTCTTCGCATTCACTTCGTTCCACACCCCTGTCACCATTTACCATTACGCCGTCTCACAGGGAACCCAGGAGGTCTGGGCGCGGCCAACCGTTCCAATCCAAGATGACAAGTTCGAACTCAGTCAGGTCTGGTTCGAGTCGAAAGATAAGACCAAGGTCCCGATGTTCCTCCTCCACGCCAAGGCGGTCAAACTTGACGGGTCGAACCCCACGTTGCTGACGGGGTATGGTGGTTTCGACGTGAGCGAGACACCCGTGTTTTCACCTCGGGCCGTTCTTTGGGTCGAAAGAGGCGGCGTCTTCGCGCTGCCCAACCTTCGCGGGGGAGGAGAGTTTGGGGAAGAATGGCACAGGGCCGGAATGCGCGAGAAGAAACAGAACGTCTTCGACGATTTCTTCTCAGCCGCCGAGTGGTTGATTCAGAAGGGATACACGAACCCCTCGAGGCTGGCGATTTCGGGCAGAAGCAATGGCGGGCTGCTGGTCGGAGCCGCCCTGACCCAGCGCCCCGACTTGTTTCAAGCTGTAGTCTGCGGCTATCCGCTGCTCGACATGGTGCGTTATCAAAAATTCTTGGTCGCGCAGTATTGGGTTTCGGAATACGGCTCGTCCGATGACGCCCAACAATTCAAATGCCTCTATGCTTACTCGCCCTACCAGCACGTGATGCCGGGCGGGAAATATCCGGCGGTGCTTTTCGTAACATGAGCCGGTGAGTAAGCTCATCGCGGACCTCGCGGATGAAATGAGCTTTCTCTTCTGGCAGCTCCACGTCCCCCTTGCAGGGGAAATTTAATCCGGAATTTCCGATTTCAACTTTAGCTTCGGGCAATATCCACAGACGCGCTGCGCCGTCGGATCTAGCTCGGATCGCCCGGACCCTTTTCTTACAAGTGGGGGGCGCGCCGGTCTTTAATCTCGTTCAGGTGCTCTCTGATTCTGGCAATGGCTTCCTGGCGCCTGTTATCCCGGAGTTCCGCCCGGAGCTCGACGAGCGCGAAGTGGATGATGTCATGGTGGTGGAGCTCTTCGGGCCCGAGCTCGTTGCTGACCTCGAGCCAGATGCTGTGGAGGATGTCGATTTCCTTTGCGGTCAATCGCGGGGCGTGTGGCCCGAGGTAAAAGATCCACTCCTGGCCGCCCGCCGAATAAATTTCGAGCGTCAACTGCGGCTTGGGAGCGGGCAGGCGCTCCCAGGCGTCGCCGGCGAGTTTTGCTTCTTCGGTAGCGGGCATCTTGGGCGAAAGCCCCAGGACGATGGTGGAGGCCTGCAGGCTCTGCGCGGCACGCAGGATGCCGTCCCAGATTTCATTGGCCGCGACGACCGTCAACCGGATGGGCTTCCCGCTCTTTTCTGCCAGCGCCAGGGCCCGGGTGAAAAGCAGTTGCTCATTGGTGCTGAAGAGCTGGTCCGGAGCCAGCCCGTCTTGGGCGTGATTTCTTCGCCCGGGACCAGATTGAACTCGTCAAGTTCCGGATGGGTCAGACCGCGCTTGTGCGTATACCTCTCGGAAAAAGCGAAAATGCCGAACAACAATCCGGAAAAGACGATGCCGGAGACCGTCGCGTCCGGCTTAGTGAATAAGTTCACGATCGCGATCGCGGTCAACGTGAGCGTGACGAAGGCAAGCCCCAGGGGAATTTCGAGGCCGCCGATCTTCGGGTTCAGCGGCACGCGGAACTCGCGCTGCTGTCCTGGCTCGGTATAGCGAAGCACCAGAACGGCCAGGCCCTTCATCGCGAAGCTCCAAATGACGCCGAATGCGTAGAGGTTGCCGAGGAAGATCACGCTGCCGCGGCTCAGGAAGATCGTCAGGAGCTGAAGCCCGGCGACGATGTAGATGATCCGGTACGAGGTCCCGTAACGCGGGTGGGGCTGGCGGAACCAGTCCGCCAGGACGCCGTCTTCCGAGACCCGGTTGAGCACTCCGTTCGATCCCACGATGGCAGTATTGACCGCCCCGGCCAGAATCAGGATCCCGACCAGCACCACGAAGGCGTGGAATGCGAGCCGCAACGTGAACGGGCCCTCCACGTTCATGGCCAGGCCGCTGATGAGGTTGCCGAAGAACTGCCTTCGCGTCGCGTCGGGGATGATCATCACGGCAAAAAACGAAACGAGCGACGTGAAGACCAGGCTGTAAATGAAAATGACCAGGCCCGCCTTCTTCAGGTTCGCGAGCTTGGGGTGCTCGATCTCGCGGTAGACCTGGGCCATCGACTCGAGTCCGCTCATCGCCAGGACCGAATGGCCGAGCGCGATAAAAATTCCGAGAAGGCCGATCGTCCGCGGAAGGCTGCTCGTGCGCAGCCATCCGAGCGCGTCAGCGCTGAAGTGCAGGTTTTCGAGCTTCGGCCAGGGGGGGAGGTGCCCTCCCCGCACTCCGAGCGTATAGCCGCACCATAGGATCATTATAACGACCATCACCGTCGTGACCTGCATGATGCGCATGGCCTTTTCGCTCGACTCAGGAATCCCTTTGATGTTCTGCCACCAGAAGTAAATCGTCACGAGCGCCGCGAAAGCGGCGGAAGTAAAGTCAACGGGCAGCGCCACGTGGATGTTCGCGCTTTGCAAGAGTTCGTTCAAGAAACCCACAAGATATTGCCCGGCGGAGACGCCGCTGATCGGCCCGGTGAGGACGTAATCGAACATCAAGGCGCTGACGGAAAATTTCGCCAGCGTCCCTCCCATCGCTTCCTTTACGACGCGATAGACTCCTCCGCGCACAAACATGCTGCAGCTTTCCAGGTACACCAGCAGCACGGCGTAAGCGAACAACATGATCGCCAGGATGAACCACGGCGCGGCCTTGCCGACGGCGTCTTCGACGATGCCGCCCGCATAGAAGGCCGAGGAGGCAAGGTCATTGAGCACAATCGCCGCTACACGCCCGAAGGAAATGAAGGTGAGCATCGCTGTCGTGCCCACCAGGACTCGGGGCAGAGCGGGGACGGGCCTGCTCCCTCTCTGTGCTGGGGTAGGATTGTTTCCCATAGGTGGTTCTTGCGCCACGTGGGGCGATCACGCCGGGCCGGCCCCGAGGCGAAGCCGGACGACTCAAGACGCGCCAAGTGCAAACTTTGGCATTCTCTCACACTTCCTATTGGCCGCGGGAGCTTGATTTCCTGGACGCGGACACCCTGAAGCCTGACAGCGCGGGCCATCAACGATACGGCGGAAGGATCTCAACATCGCGCCGATGCCTCGAGAATTCGAAAGTGATTCCTACCCACATTCTTCAGGTTCATGATAGCCTTAAAACGATTGGCGCTCACACGTGCCAGGACCGCGCTGCAACAGGCGTCCCACAGTCTGGAGAGGGCATCGTTAAAAGTCAAACCTGAGGCTGGAATGA